>JAEZIB010000015.1 GCA_023416275.1 Bacillota bacterium
TCGCCCTGCTTTTGATAAACTAAAAGCTGGTACTGTTCTAGTATCTGTCTATCCTTCCGCTCTTTTTCAATTGTTGTAGCCGCATTTTTTACTGCTGTCACCAGCTTATCAGATGTAATGGGTTTAAGTAGATATTCACTGACACCAATATCAATTGCTTTTTGTGCATAACCAAAATCGCTATATCCGCTTATAATTATAATTTTTAGCTGTGGCATTTCTTTTTTTATTAATTTGCTTAATTCAAGACCGTCCATAAACGGCATTTTTATATCAGTAATCAGAATATCGGGTTGCTCCTTTATAATCATAGGATAGGCCAATTCACCGTCACTCTCATCCCCTACAATTATGAAGCCCTCATCTTCCCAATGAATTTTGTTCTTTATACCTTCTCGTATTACAATTTCATCTTCTACTAAAAAAACCTTATACATAATTTCCCCCTAGAAATAATTTGATAAAGTATATATTTCAAAAATATTATATGTATTTATAATCAGAGTAGCTGTTGAGAGTTTAACTTAGTAGGTTTAATTTGGGAATAAACTAATAATATCATAATACTTGGTGTATTGTAAAAAATTTTTAGGTATAAGGTGTTAATTAATAGTATTGACATCACATTTTTTGAACATTAATATGATTATATCAAAAATACATTCAACAAAATAATAGTAAATTATTTTGAAGAGAAGCTTTAGATTTGTACAGAAGTAGAAGCCAACACTTTGTAAAAATTGAATATTTTGAAATGAATGTGATTGCTTGAAATTGAGCAACCCTAAGGAATTAGGGTTTCCACAATAGTTTAATTATATTTTGTGCCGAAAATCAGCTTTAAAGAGCGTGGATGGAAAGCAGAAAAAATATTGTGTACCTCTGCGAAGCAGAGGTTCTCCACTGAATTCTTTACAAAATTTAAATGCCCAAATGGGGCGTGGGAGGTTAGTATGACTACAGCGAGAATTATACTTAACAAGGACTACATTATAGGTGAAGTGGACAAAAGAATATATGGATCATTTATTGAGCATTTAGGCAGAGCCGTTTATGGTGGAATATATGAACCAGAGCATCCTTCGGCCGATAAATTTGGATTCCGCCAGGATGTTTCAAATATGATAAAAGAGTTGCAAGTACCTATTATACGTTATCCAGGTGGGAATTTTGTTTCAGGCTATAATTGGGAAGATGGAGTGGGTCCAATTAATAATAGACCTAGACGCACGGAACTAGCTTGGACTACAATTGAGTCAAATGCTGTTGGGACAAATGAGTTCTGTCAGTGGGCAAAAGAGATTGGAACAGATGTAATGATGGCAGTTAATCTGGGAACTAGAGGAGCAGATGCCGCGAGAAATTTAGTGGAATATTGCAATCACCCAGATGGAACGTACTGGAGTGATTTGAGAAAAGCACATGGAGTTAGCCAGCCACACAATATAAAAACATGGTGCCTGGGGAACGAAATGGATGGTCCGTGGCAAATAGGTGCTAAAACAGCTGAGGAATACGGAAGAATAGCATGTGAAACTGCAAAGATGATGAAATGGGTAGATCCCACAATTGAGTTAGTAGCCTGCGGCAGTTCTGGAAGTGCAATGCCTACCTTTGGTCAGTGGGAAGCCACAGTACTTGAGCATACTTATGAACATGTTGACTATATTTCTTTGCATACTTACTATGGTAATCACGATAATGATATAAAGAATTTTCTTGCAAGGTCTCTGGACATGCAGGAGTTTATCAAATCAGTAGTAGCAACCTGCGATTATGTGAAAGCCAAAAAGCGTTCAAAAAAGAAAATAAACCTTTCTTTTGATGAGTGGAATGTATGGTTTCATTCTAATGAAGCTGACAAAAAATTAGATAGATGGACAATAGCACCACCTCAGCTTGAGGATTTATATACTTTTGAAGATGCTCTTGTAGTTGGGAGCATGCTTATAACTCTTCTGAAAAATGCTGACAGAGTTAAAATGGCTTGCCTTGCTCAGTTGGTTAATGTTATTGCTCCAATTATGACTGAAAATGGTGGTAGTGCTTGGAAGCAGACTATTTTTTATCCATATCTTCATACATCTATATATGGAAGGGGAACAGTTTTAAACTCAATTGTAAACTCACCTAAATATGATAGTAAGGATTTCACAGATGTTCCATGTATAGATGCTGTAGCTGTCATTAGTGAGGATAATAAAGAAATAACAATATTCGCAGTTAATAAAGACACAGAGAATAGTATAAACCTTGAAATAGAACTCAACGGATTTGGTACATTTGAAGTGGTTGAGCATATAATATTAGAAAATAGTGATATTAAAGCTACCAATACAAAGCAGAATCCTAATAATGTTGTACCCAAAAGTAATGGAAATGCTGCTATGGAAGATGGAAGTGTGAAGGCAGCATTAAAGAATTTATCCTGGAATGTGATAAGACTGAAGAGGGCTGAATAAAAGCGTAAGCTGCTTTTATGCGGCAATTATACCTATTATAGAAAAATATTTGTAAGTACTGTTGAAACCTTAAGAAAATTGGTAATTGATTTCTCTTAAGGTTTCGTAGTTTTTTTGGTATACTTTTGTAAGTGGTTGTTTAAGGCTAATTATGAATAAAATAAAAGTTCACAATCAATGGGCAAAATGCTATAAAATTAATACATAGATATCCGAACTGAAAACCCTGTAAAATAATCAGAATTCATATATGGAGGGCTAAATGAAACATATCTTCATTATTAATCCAAAGGCTGGGAAAGGAAGAGCCACTGAGCTGATACCTTTTATTCATGAGTTTTTCAAGGATAAGGATGAAGAATTCATAATACGAGTTACAGAATACCCTGGACATGCAACTGAGATTGCCAAAGAATATTCAAGTTCAGAAGAAAACAGGATTTATTCTGTAGGTGGGGACGGCACTGTTAATGAGGTGATAAATGGAATAGCAGGTACGCAGTCATCCTTGGGAGTCATACCTGCGGGGTCAGGAAATGACTTTATTAGAAGTATAGCTAATCCATCTGATATACAGGACTTCACCATTAGAACAATTAATGGCGAGGATAAATACATTGACTTAGCTAAGGCTAATGATAAATATTTCATTAATATATCTTCCATTGGATTTGATGCAGATGTGGTTTATAATGCCGATAAATTTAAAAAAGTTCCTGGAATTACAGGGAGCATGGCATATGTAATTTCAATTATTTATACAGTTCTCAAAAAGAAAATCAGTAAAATAAAACTACATATAGATGACAAAGAAATGAACCTTAATATACTTCTTGCTGCTATTGCTAACGGCAGATTTTATGGTGGAGGTATGCTTGCAGCACCAGAGGCAAAAATCGATGATGGACTATTTGACATTTGTCTAGTGGGCGAAGCAAACAGATTTCAGATATTAAGCCTATTCCCTAAGTATATTAAAGGTCAACATGGACAACTAGACGAAGTGCAGTTTTTTAGAGGAAAAAAGATATTAATAGAAAGTAACGAAGAACTTCGTTTAAACATAGATGGAGAGATATTTTCTTCTTGTACAATAGCTTTTGAAATGATTGAAAAAGGAATGAAGGTTATATTTCCCAAAGTTGGGAGTAATACATAAATTAAAAGTACCTTAAATATAGAAAATAAGTTTGTATAAAATGAGCATATAAATTTAAGTCTAAATTAATTATAATATTAATGTAAAATAATTCTAATTTTCTAAATTTTTAAAAAGTTACATTTAGGAGCACCCAAAATGAAAATAATTCACACTGGAGACTGGCATATTGGGAAAATAGTAAATGAGTTCAGTATGCTTGAAGAACAGAAGCATGTTTTAGAACAGCTTATTTCAATTGTTGATAGAGAAAAACCTGATGCCATTATAATTGCAGGTGATGTTTATGATAGAAGCATACCGCCTGTAGAGGCTGTGGAATTAGTTGATGAGGTTTTTAACAGGCTGCTTCTTGATTTGAAGGTTCCTATTCTTTCAATCGCAGGCAACCATGACAGTGCAGAGCGATTATCCTTTGCCAGCAGAATACTAATTAATAATGGATTGCATATTGTGGGAGGCTTCAATGGAAATATTCATTGTACTATGCTGCAGGACAAGTTTGGAACTGTAAATTTTTATATGCTACCATATGTTGATCCTAGAAATGTTCGGCACATTTTTGATGATAATAAAATATCTACTCATGATGATGCTATGAAAAAGATAATTGAGATGATAGGACAGGCCATAAAAACTGATGAGAGAAATGTCATGATTACTCACGGCTATATTACTCAAATAGGCAGACAGGCTGAACTTATTTCTGAATCGGAAAGACCGCTAAGTATCGGTGGAACTGAATTTGTAAGCTCCGATTATTTTAACATTTTCAATTATACGGCTCTAGGGCATCTGCATGCACCTCAAAAAGCCGGAGCAGAAAGCATAAGATATTCAGGTTCAATTCTTAAATATTCTTTTTCTGAAGTAAATCAGCGTAAGGGCATTAATGTAGTTGAGATAGATAAGGTGGGAAACGCCAAGATAACCTTTAATCCGCTTATTCCCAAAAGAGATATGAGAATTATAAAAGGACCCATTAATGAATTGATAAATCCTGAAGTATATAAAAGCTCTAATACTGAGGACTACGTTTATGCTATTCTCACGGATAAGGGTGAGTTAATAGATCCTATTTCTAAGCTTAGAACGGTATATCCTAATATTATGGGACTTAGTAAGGAATTGGCAGGTCAAAGGGAAGAAAACAGTACTTCTGCTGCTGAGGGCTATAAATCAAAATCTAAGCTTGAGCTTTTTAAAGAGTTTTATGGAGCTATGCAGGGAGAAACTCTTGGCGCTGAACAGACCGAAATTATGTCAAGAATTATTGGAGAGGTAGACAGGGAAGGTGTATAGATGAAACCATTGAAGCTGACAATTAGTGCATTTGGACCCTATGCGGGAGTACAGGAAATAGATTTTACAATACTAAAGGAGCAGATTTTTGTAATTTCCGGTCCAACGGGTGCAGGTAAAACAACAATATTTGATGCTATAAGCTTTGCCCTTTTTGGAGAACCATCGGG
>JAEZIB010000079.1 GCA_023416275.1 Bacillota bacterium
CTGTAGAGGGAAGATGGAAAATGGCAACCCCTATTCCTGAAGGAGTTAAGAATATAGTAATAAAAGATGCAACTGAGCAAGTAAAAGAAATTTGTGATGAAGTAGATTTCGTGTTTTGCGCTGTTGATATGAAAAAGGACGAAATAAAGAAGCTTGAGGAACAATACGCAAAGAATGAAACTCCTGTAGTTTCTAACAACTCAGCCCATAGATGGACTCCTGATGTGCCTATGCTTATTCCCGAAATTAACGCTGACCATGTGGAAGCTATAAATAGTCAAAGGAAAAGACTTGGTACAAAGAATGGTTTTATTGCTGTTAAGCCCAACTGTTCTATTCAAAGCTATGTTCCTGCACTATCACCACTAATGAAATTTGGTATTAAAAATGTAGTTGCTTGTACTTATCAAGCTATATCGGGCGCTGGTAAAAACTTTACAGATTGGCCTGAAATGATTGATAATGTAATACCTTATATAGGCGGAGAAGAAGAGAAGAGCGAGCAGGAACCACTTAAAATTTGGGGCTGCGTTGAAAATGGTGAAATAGTAAAGGCAGCTTCACCTTTGATTACTACTCAGTGTATAAGAGTTCCAGTTACTGATGGTCATTTAGCTGCAGTATTTGTTTCTTTTGATAAGAAACCATCAAAAGAAGAAATTTTAGAAATCTGGAAAAACTACCAAGGAGAGCCTCAGTCTCTTGAACTCCCAAGTGCACCAAAACAATTTGTAACATATTTTGAAGAGGACAATAGACCTCAGACTAACCTAGACCGAGATCTTGAAAACGGAATGGGTATTTCTGTTGGAAGACTTCGTGAGGACAGTTTATATGATTATAAATTTGTGTGTCTTTCACACAACACAGTACGTGGTGCAGCAGGCGGTGGAGTTCTTATGGCTGAATATCTTAAAGCTAAAGGCTACATTCAACCTAAATAATACTCTTTATAAAGGTTGACTAAATATATACGTAAACTAATATTAGGAAAAAGTTATAAATTTAAATGCCATTTATGCCGATAAAGAGCTAGGTGTATTAACCTAGCTTTTTTATTTATTTATTTTTTTATATATAATATACAACCATTTGTACGCGGCTATTTAAAATGTAATTCCACATTTTAAATGCAAATTAGTATAATACTATTTTTTAATTTATATGTTAATGTTTATTATTCAGTAAATAAAGGAGAACCATTATGGGCATAAAATCAGAATTTGCTGGCCAATACTCATCAAAACACGACGAACTGTTAATATATGAAGGAGGTAGAACCTCTTCTATTATTTTAATGCTTAAAGGAAAGATTGATGTTTTCTTATCCCCTTTTGATAATATATCTAATTCAGATGAATCAATTGTAGCTAAGAGCTGTCGCCTTTTTACATTGGAACAAAACACTTTTTTAAGTATAAATGATGTTTTAAGAAATGGACAAAATTCCTTTAGTTTAAAGTCAAAAGAAGCATGTATTCTATATGGCTTCCCTGCTACATCCTTAAAAGAAATTAAAAATATAATAGCTACTCAAAAAGATTACTCTACTTATATTGTATCCTCATTGGCAACCCTAATAGACCTTAGCTTCAATGCTTATCAAAAGTTATTACCTATCTGCGAAAGTATAAATACATTAACACAGAATCTTTATGTTTATTATTGGGCGATTAAGGATAAATATTATTTTCAGCATACTGGGAACATAGAAAATCTTGACCTATATCAAAAGGTTTATGAAACTGCCAAAAACTCCGATCACAGCTTTTTCCCTATAGATTCAGAGTCTTTGCTAGCTCAATATGATATTTCAGATTCCCCGGATAATGAAGGTGAAATAGACACATCAGGTATTGAATACTTTTCAAGGCTGCTAAACGTACCTTTAGATCAACGAAAGGGTTTTTTTAACAGTGATGATGTTGTATGTGAATATCATATTCAGAAGGGCTCAGAATTTTTAGACTTTTTGACAAATGCAATCAAAAATCTTCTCTCTACACTGTTTAAAAATATTGATTGTCTTTACACCTCATCTAGCAATCTCATCTCTACTTATGGCAAGATTGTTGTTGATTCAAAAGATGATAGAGAAGCAGCTATAAATGTTCTAAATATACTAAAACAATCAATTGACATTATATCAAGTAATGTTGAAAAGCTGCAAAATGAATTTGATTGTTATACAACCTTGAATATTTCTGAACTAACTGAATATTTTGAAGCAGTAAGGTAAAAGCTGCCATTACTCAATCCACCTCAAATTTAGATGATATCTCAGCAGGTTCTGAATTGCCACAGGAATTAGAAAACAGTCTTGAGAAAATTTTGAAGTATTGCTCATGTTCTCAAGACTTAATAGATAGCTTCAACAAAAGGCTTGGGCAGTTTAGAGCCATTAAGGACAAAGCTTCCTCCGATCCATATGTCAGAGAACTTCGCGCTTCTATGACAAATGACTTTTTTGTTGTATATGAAGAAGCCTTTAAAAGATCTCAGAAGGAAACTCGCTGTCCTAAACTAATTAGTATGTTTCTCAACTTCGGTTATATGGAAGAACGTTTATTGACTAAAGAACAGACAATATCCTTGTATAGACTTTGTGACAAGGAATATCCTGGCTCAGAGTACCCCATTTATAGCATCAATGGCTGGTTAGAACAAATATACAAAAATCAGAAAGATCCATCTATCAATGATTTCGGACAAGATTATTTTGATGTGTTCAGAGATATGAAAAAGAGAAAAATTGTAACTGACCAAGATAAACCTGCTTATGATAAAGATTTTAATGCAAAATTGAGTTTTGAGATAAACAATATGCTTAAAACCAATCAGAAGGTTTGTCATGGACACATGAGCACCTACTTTCCA
>JAEZIB010000173.1 GCA_023416275.1 Bacillota bacterium
AGCGTGGTGAGTTCAGAGAAGTTAACATAAATGAGGGGAACAATGAAATAGGGCAGCTACGAGATGGCTACAATATGATGATAAGAGAGATACAGGACCTGATTAAAAGTGTTATAGCTGAACAGAAGACAATCCGTAAAGCAGAACTCAATGTCTTGCAGGCGCAGATTAAGCCCCATTTTTTATACAATACACTTGACTCAATTAATTCGCTAGCTCTATCAGGAAAAATAAATGAGGTATGTGACCTTGTTGATGCATTAGGGGGATATTACAGGCATAGTGTTAGTAAGGGCAGAGAAGTAATTACACTTGGTGAAGAACTTGATATTGTGAAAAACTATCTGAAGATTCAAAAAGTCCGATACGAAGATATGTTTGAAGTTAATTATAATATTGAAGAAAGCTGTCTTGATACAAAAATACTAAAGCTAGTTTTGCAACCTCTTGTTGAAAATGCTCTTTACCATGGTATACGTGCAAAAGGCGTACCGGGAAGTTTAAATATTAATATAATGAAAGAAGCTCAGCAGGTTTGTATTTGTATTGAGGATGATGGCGTCGGAATGAGTGATTATGAAATACAGAAAATACTGGACAGCAAGGTGGGAAGTGCTGAATCCAGCTTCGGACTCAGAGGAACCATAGAACGCTTGAAAATATACTGCAACAATGAAGATACCTTTCAATTGTACAGTGAAATAGGTAAGGGGACTAAAATTATTATCCTGCTACCTCTGGCAATAGAGGGTGAAACATGGAATAAAAGTGAGCAAGAGAATTGAGGTAACTATGTGCAAACTATTGAAAGTTTTAATAGTAGATGATGAACGACTAATAAGAAATCTTCTGAAAATACGTATTAATTGGCAGCTACTTGGTATGGAAATCGCAGGAGAGGCGGCTAGTGCAGTAGAGGCCTTAACTATGCTAGATCAAATAGTACCGGATATAATATTTACTGATATTTGCCTGCCTTGTATGGATGGGATAGAATTTAGTAAAGTAGTTACAGAAAAATATCCACATATACGAATAGTTGTGATTACTGGTCACGATGAATTTGAATATGCAAAAAGCTGTGTTAAGCTTGGTATTTCTGACTTTGTCCTCAAACCTATAAATGTACAAGAGATTACCGCTATTTCGTTAAGATTGAAAAGCAAAATATTGGAGGAACAGAATCACTTACAACAATATGAATTATTGAAACAGAAGATAAAAGACAATCTTCCCTATTTAAAAGAAAAATTCTTAAATTCGTTGATATATGGTGAACTTTGCACAGAAGAAATACAAGAAAAGATGGAATATTTCGGAGTAAACAAAAATACTAGTTCTAATTTATTTCAGGTTGCAATAATAGAGGTATGGGAAAAGTTTTGGGATACAGCTTTTGACAATAAAGAAGAGGCTAAAATACTTCTTTCAATGAAATGTGTAGATTTAATTAAAAAGTTTTTCCAGAAGGATATATACAACCATGTATTTTTGGATAATGGCAGAAAGATTGTTATTATATTTAATGATTCGTTGTTGGATATATCTGAGTGCTGTGAAATGCTTAAAAAAATGCTAATGAACAGCTTGAAATGCTTTTTGGGTATCGGAATAGGAACAGCCTATTATGGTGAGGAGAATATCAAGGTAAGCTATAAGGAAGCCTATGAAGCACTAAATTATAAAATTGTTATAGGTAATAATCAGGTTATAAGCTACCAGGATATTGATTATGCAGCAGAAAATCATAGTATTAATAATCAGAACAAGATTGAAAAACTTGTTTTTGCAATAAAAGCTGGAATAAGTGAAGCAGAGGAAGAACTTCTGGAACAACTGTTTGGTCGTATTTCATATCAGGGAAACAGTACTATCGACAGGGCAAGACTGGATGCCTTCGACTTACTATCTGCATGTTTAAGAATAATTATGGATTTTGATATAGATATGACAGATATCTGGGAGCAAAAAAGCCAGCCATATAATGATATTGTCAAAATTGATAATCTACCTGAGTTTAAAACTTATTTCAAACAATTGATTTACAATATCATTGGCAAGTTAAAACGCCTGAATGATACTAAAACAGGTAAACAAGTTAGACAGATACAAGATTATATTTCAGATAATTTAAGCAATGCTGAGCTTTCACTTGCAAGCATAGCAAAGGAGTTTTACATAAGCTCCAGCCACCTCAGCCGTATATTCAAGCAAGAAACGGGTCAGACCCTTGTGGAATATATAACAAAGCTCAGAATAGCCAAGGCGGAAAAACTTCTTAAGGAAACAGAATTTAAGGGGTATCAAATTGGTGAAATGATCGGAATACCAGACCCTCATTACTTTAGTATACTCTTTAAAAAATACACGGGATTGTCTATTAACACATATCGCAAATGATAAATTTTTGAATGTTAATGCAATAATATTGAATTTAGTTTGAGCTGTATCACTGCTATAATTGATGCGTTGTTTTAAAATTACACGATACTAGAGGAGGTCAAGTTAATGAAAAAGTTATTACTTAAAGCGTTAGGTGTAATAACAGCCCTGTCCTTAGTAGTAAGTTTGGGTGCATGTGGTGGTGGAACTACAGAAAACACAGCAAGTAGTTCAGCTAAGGAGAGTACAGCAGTTGAATCTGCAAAGCCAGTAAAATTAACAATGTGGCATCAATGGGTTGCAGAAACTGATCCATCAACAAATTCGCTAAAGAACAATTTAAAAATATGGAAGGAGAAGCATCCAGAAATAGAAATTGAGGCTGACGGAGTTACAGGCGAGCAGTACAAGACAAAAATAAAAACAGCACTGGCTGCAAATGAAGCACCAGACATTTTCTATATGTGGGGCGGAAGCTTTGTAAAGCCTTACATAAAAGCAGGAAATATTCTTCCTATTGATCAGTATTTAGATGATACAATAAAAAATAAGCTAGTTGATGGAACATTAGACAGTTGTACATTTGATGGAAAAGTATATAGTGTTCCAATGTTTACATTTATCGCAAACTTTTATTGCAACACTGAATTATTTGCAAAAGCTAATGCAAAAATTCCAACAAACTATGATGAACTTCTCCAAGCAGTTAAAGCTTTGCGTGCTGCTGGTATTACCCCTGCAGTTATTGGTGAAAAGGACAGATGGCCTGGAATGTACTGGTTTGATATCATGGCAATGAGACAGGCAGGAAACCAAGCATGTATGGATGCTATGGCAGACCCTAAAAAGTTTGATTCACCTGACTTTATTGAAGCAGCAGCTAAACTTCAAAAGCTAGTAGATGAAAAAGCATTTAATGATAACATGTTTAGTACTAGCTTTGAAGACATGAGAAATTCTTTCACACAAGGCAAAGCAGCAATGTTATACCAAGGTGCTTGGGTTGATGTATCAATAGAAGACAAAAACGCAGCAACTAAAGGCAAAGTAAAGGCAGTTGCATTCCCAGTATTTGCTGATGGTAAAGGTACAGCAACAGATTTCTTCGGTGGTGGTATAGATAGTTTCTACATCAATGCAAAAACAGCAGCACCTAAGGAAGCAGCAGAATTCTTAATGTTCATAAGTGAAGCAGCAGGTAAGGAAGGCTTCCTAAATGGTTCTGGTTTGCCAGCATGGAAGACAGATGGACTAGATACTTCTAAGCTTTCAGATCTATCAAAGCAATCTGGAGAATTAATGGTAACTGGCAAATCCTTTATACCTTGGTGGGATACAGTTCTTCCAGCAACATCTTCTGAAACTCACAAGAACCTCATTGCAGAGCTTTTAGCAAAAAAATTAACGCCAGAACAATTCTGTAAGGAAATGGCAAAGGTTGAAGCGGCAGAAAAATAGAAAAGCATAAGTAGAAAACTTACTCAAACTTTGTACATAAAAATCTATTGGTGCGGTAGAATTATCAATGGTTTGTTGCCAAAATAATTGCTAGAATTAGTAATGGTTCATCGAAGTAGCTTTGCCCGCAAAAAACTTCGGCTCACCAACTAATGCATGCAATTATTTCTAACCCAACTTTCCATTGATAATGCTACCACACCTGATATTATTAGGGTTAAGCAGTGTTTTCAACTGCGAAGTTTGAGTAACTTAAATTATAATTTGAGCAATGAGCTGTTGCAAAACAACAATTTCTGTATACAGATGATTTATTGCAAGAAATAGTGCGCGAGTGCAGTATATATCATTGGAGAAGCTAGATTAGAAATAGATGCTAGAAATATTAGGTGAAGAACAAGTTTTGTAGCCGACACAGCTAAAGTAAGTAGCTGTGAGTATAACCCCGAGACAGGATGTCGAGTGTTATAGGTTGGCTGAGGTGCTTGTTCTGAGCCGCAAATATTTCAGCATCAATTTCGGGAGCAATCCATAGATATATACTGTACGGGAGCACTTTTTATGCAGTTAATTCGTAGATATATAGTTGTCTTGTTTTGCAACAGCTCCGCTTATAAAGGTGGTATATTGTCATGGACTCAGTTCTTTCTAATAAGAAAGCTATTTGCTTATTTGTAATCCCTACATTACTTGTATTTTTTGTAATAGTATTTCTTCCAATATTTATGTCTGCTTATTATAGTACATTGGACTGGGACGGAATTGGAAAAGGTACATTTATTGGAATAGATAATTATATAAAACTGTTTCAAGACGGTGTTTTTCTTAAATCTATTATTAATTCCTTTTTGTTTGCATTTGCGTCAATATTTATACAGCTGAGTATTTCGTTAGTTCTTGCACTTATATTGGCAAGTGGAATTAAAGGAGAAAAGTTATATAGAACTATTAACTTTATTCCTGTAATAATTTCAACAATTGTTATTGGTCAGCTATGGACAAAGATTTATAATGCAGACTACGGTTTACTGAACGCAATGCTTAAAAATATAGGCTTGGAAAGCTTAGTAAATGATTGGTTAGGAAATGAAAATACAGCTTTAGTATGCTCATTCATTCCTACATTGTGGCAATATGTCGGATACCACATGTTGATTATGTATGCAGGGGCAAAATCAATTTCAGAGGAAATATATGAAGCTGCCGAAATAGATGGTTCATCAAAATTAAACACTGCTATTAAAATCACATTACCATTGCTGAAGCCTATTTTAAAGGTTTGCGTGACATTTTCATTAATAGGCTCACTTAAAGTATTTGACTTAATTTATGTATTAACTAATGGCGGTCCTTTACATGCAACTGAAATGCCAAGTACCCTGATGTATTCATCTGTTTTTAATTCATATCAATACGGATATGGTAGCGCAATGGCTGTATTTATAATTATAGAATGTTTGGTATTTACTATTATTTTAGACAAGGTATTTAAAACAGAATAGGTTTTGGAGTGTGACTTTATGAAGAATTTTATAAAAGGAAAAATAGGAATGATTGGTATACAGCTTTTTCTTATAGTGTATGCTATTATACAGATATATCCTCTCATCTGGATGGTTATGTTTTCGCTTAAAGATAATAATGAAATTTATGGCGGGAATATTGCAGGACTTCCTAATCCTCCGAAGTGGCAGAACTATACTAACGCAATTACTCAGGCAAATATACTAAAATACTTCTTTAACAGTGCTTTTGTAACTGGAGCTACAATTATAGCAGTAATTATTCTAGCCTCCATGACTTCTTATGCTATTAGCAGAATGAAATGGAAACTCAGCAATGTGACACTGATTGCTTTTTTACTAGGGATGATGGTTCCAGTACATGCAGCTCTACTCCCTCTGTTTATTATTCTTAAAAATATTAATCTTTACAATACATACCTATCTCTTATTATTCCATATACAGCGTTTGGACTTCCTATGGCTATTATATTGTTTTGTAGCTTTATGAAGGGTATTCCCAGGGAGTTAGAAGAGGCGGCAGCTATTGATGGATGTTCAATTTACCGTATATTTTCAGTAATTGTACTTCCACTTATAAGACCGTCAATAGCAACTGTTGCTATTTTTACATATCTTGCTTCCTGGAATGAGCTGATGTTTGCTATTACATTTATTAGTAAAGAGCAGTTAAAAACAATAACAGTAGGTATTATGTCTATGGTTGGAACATATGTTACCGAATGGGGGCCTATCGGTGCTGGACTTGTAATTGCTACACTTCCTACGGTATTAATATATGTACTGCTTAGTGAGCAGGTTCAAAAAAGTTTAGTTGCTGGTGCGGTGAAAGGATAGTAAAGGACTAAATGCAAATTAGTATAACGAGGCAAGAAAATGTCCCCCACTTCTATAAGTGGCGGGTACCACTTGGTTATCAGGCGGTGAGAATATCTCCCGCCTCGATAAAACGCCGCTGATGTAATAGCTCGAAAATAAAGTATGTACAAACATGGTGCATTTTCGAGCCACAAAAACCACAAGTGGTTTTTGACAGTGTATAAATTTTTGTACATCGAAAAATTTAATTTTGATTCTAGGCGTTATAAGAAAGAGGATTTTTTATTAGTAAAACGAATTAATATATACTAGTAATACTATTTGATATTAATAAATGTGATACCACATTTTTTAAATGCAAATTAGTATAGGACAAAACAAAGTAATAACCAGAGTTTTGACGTTAAGTGGAGAAGAGCTCCATCTAATGTATAAACATCTCATAAAAATCATACTTAGGAGGGTATATGTTCAATATTCCAGAAGTAAAAGTAGCTATTGTAGCAGTAAGTAGGGATTGTTTCCCGGTTAAACTCAGTGAGCAAAGAAGAACTTCACTAGTAGCAGCATGTAAGGCTAAGGGTATAGACGTAGCAGAAGTTTCAACTGTAGTTGAAAATGAAAAAGATGTACTTAAAGCATTGGAGGAATTAAAATCACTTAATGCAAATGCACTTGTAGTTTATCTGGGAAACTTCGGACCAGAAGGACCTGAAACGATGCTAGCACAGAAATTTGATGGTCCTGCAATGTATATTGCTGCTGCTGAAGAATCAGAAGGTAATTTAATAGGTGGACGTGGTGATGCTTATTGCGGAATGCTTAATGCATCTTATAATCTGGCATTGAGAAAGCTTAATCCATATATACCTGAATATCCAGTTGGTACAGCAGATGAGCTGGCTGACATGATTGGAGATTTTAAAAATATTGCACGTGCAATGATTGGAATAAAAAAACTGAAAGTGTTTAGCTTTGGTCCAAGACCTCAGGATTTCCTTGCTTGTAATGCACCTATAAGCCCACTTTATGACCTTGGTATTGAAATAATGGAAAATTCAGAGTTAGATTTATTTGAAGCCTATAACAAGCACAAAGATGATCCAAGAATTCCAGAAATAGTTAAAGAAATGGAAGAGGAATTAGGTAAAGGAAATTGCTACCCTTCATTGCTTACGAAACTTGCACAGTACGAGCTTACTCTTAAGGACTGGGCAGAGCAGAATAAGGGTGCATCAGAATATTATATTTTTGCGAATAAGTGTTGGCCTGCATTCCAGACACAGTTTGGATTTGTACCATGCTATGTAAATTCACGCTTGACAAATGCTGGTATACCAGTAGCTTGCGAGACTGATATTTATGGTGCAGTTAGTGAATATATTATTACCTGTGTAACAGAAATGCCTGCTACGTTGCTTGACATTAACAACTCAGTACCTCGTGATATGTATGAAAATAATAAGGCTAGATTTTCAAATTATAAATTAAATGACTTATTTATGGGCTTCCACTGTGGAAATACACCTTCTTCCTGTATGAAAAACTATTCAATGAAATATCAGATGATTATGCATCGTTTACTGGAACCTGATAAAGAACCTGATATTTCTAGAGGTACATTGGAAGGAAGCATACGTCCAGGAGATATTACATTCTTCCGACTACAGTCAACTGCTGATTGCCAGCTTAAGAGTTATGTAGCAGAAGGTGAGATTATTGATGTAGACCCTAAATCCTTTGGCGGTATTGGAATATTTGCTATCAGTGAAATGGGCAGATTCTACAGGCATGTACTTATTGCAAAGAGGTATCCACACCATGGTGGTGTTGCGTTCAAGCACGCAGGAAAAACGTTATTTGCTGTAATGAAAATGTTAGGTATATCAGATGTTGCATTTAATCAACCTGCATCAATGATGTATAAGGATGAAAACCCGTTTAAATAAAGAGTGTATTGCTGACCTCACCAAATTGGTGAGAGAGAGCTAAATTATAACGAGGCAAGAAAAATGTCCCCCACGTCTATAAGTGGCGAGTACCGCTTTGGTTTTCGGGCGGTGAGAATATCTCCCGCCTCGTTGAATCTAGGCGTTATAACTAAGTGTAAATAAACAGAGTTCTTTGCATCAGGTGGAGTTTTTTGACTCCATCTGATAGGTAAATTCTCTTAGTACATCCTGGGAATCATAGCAAAAATAACAGCAGAGTCTTTTTTAATTAGTATAATAAACAAAAACAGGCAGATAAGATTAAAACAATAACGTTATCTTGTCTGTTTTTGTTTTCAATTCTTTCTCATAATCTACTTGCAACCATTTCTTGAAATTTTTGTGTGTTTTATTGTTAGTTATTTAGAGTTATCGTGAAAGGTTGGTTTATATAGAAAAGTATTACAATTTGTTATATAATGTTAAAGTATAAATAATTGGTAGAAACTTTTACTCGCGGTATGCGTAGAATAGGGTTACTTTGAGGTGGAGTTGTATGGAAGCATGTTTTCTTTGTGGGGATGCTAATAAAGATTTGGAATCAAGCGGCATAGTCAGATTCTTTGGGGAAGATATGTTACAGAGATGCTTCCTATGGGATAATGACGATATGTTCATAATTCCTGGTCCTGGGAGTATTATGCCAGGTTATCTTATACTTGCTACAAAAAGTCATTATTTCCGGTTTGCAGAACTTGATAAAAACCAGCTTTTTACTGTGCAGAAACTAGTTGACTGCATATCAGATTTGGGGAAAAAACTGGGATTAGAAAACTATATTTTTTTTGAACACGGAGGATGTGATATAGGGAAGGGCGGCTCATGTATGAATCATGCCCATCTCCATTTTGCGCCTTGTAAAGATGCTGGAGTAATTGTTGATTCATTAAAAAAGTTCTTTAAAGAAAAGGAACATGAAACCCTATGTGATATTGCATCGCTGAGAAACGAAGACTCCTATATTTTTATTAAATCAGATAAGGGAATATTCTCCTATGTTACACCC
>JAEZIB010000066.1 GCA_023416275.1 Bacillota bacterium
AGCTTATGGATGATATGATGCCGTGGTCAGAAAGAGTACAGAACGAATGTAAAAATTAATTTTAGATAACAAAAGCTCGGTTATGCCGAGCTTTTGTTATTTTACACATTGTAATTAAGCGCTTACATCCCACCAACCAATGCATGGTCTACTGTCTGATTCAATTACCTCGTACCTGATTTCTGTTTTAATCACTAGATGGTGTTTCTGTTTTACATCAGAAGCAGATAATCACAGATTTAGACATAGAAATTCTGGAGTTCAAAATTAAGGAAGTAAAAATTGCTTTCGTTGAAAACCTTGGTTCACGTATTGCTTACAACCATAAGTACAATAACATTACTGGTGAGCCAGTGGATTTATCCATTTCATTCGATAGCATGAATGCATTGCTGGATGTTGATGACACCATCAACTCTCTGTTATCAATTTTATGTGATATCACATTGAGTGTCCTTCATCCAGAAAGTAATATTAAACGTTCCGCAGGAAAAGACTATAAAGGAACAGATTGGGGAAAATATGCTTTTTCACTATTACTAGAGGAAAGAGCAACTAATGAAATCATTGTAGGAAAGTTACGTAAGACCGCTTTGGATTATTTTGCAGAACACGTTTATACTAAACTCTCCGAGTCATTAGCCGAAGAGTATGGTGATGACTGAGCGTATTTGCTTAAAGATGATTATGCTAATACCGTTATGTTAACTCATTACTCTAATTATAGAAAATTTATCTGACTATGCCAAAACTAATTTATCCGCATATACAAATAATTTCGGATAAACTTTGAGCATAAAGTAAATAAAAAATCTCTCACTTAGAAAGAAAGGGGCTTATCTTTGAGAATCATCCACGGAGACGTTTTGATAAGCCTCTTTCCGATGATTCAAATGAACTTGACATATAAAATTATTACAATCGTTGAATGCGGAGATGATATTACAAAACAATCAAAAAAACGCTAAAAACCCAGTACTCATTTGGGTTTTTAGCGTTTTTTTATTTACTCCCATTCAATAGTACTTGGTGGCTTACTTGTGATATCATACACAACTCTGTTGATGTTTTTACATTCGTTGACTATGCGGTTTGAGATTTTTTCCAACAAGTCATATGGAATTCTTGCCCAATCCGCAGTCATAAAGTCTGTGGTTGTTACTGCGCGAAGTGCTAAAGTGTAGTCATAGGTTCTCTCATCGCCCATAACGCCAACGCTTCTCATGTTTGTAAGTACTGTGAAGTATTGGTTTATATCTCTTGATATACCAGCAGCTTTAATTTCCTCACGGAAAATATAGTCTGTATCTCGTAATGTATCAAGCTTTTCCTTTGTCAAATCGCCAATAACTCTGATAGCAAGTCCAGGCCCTGGGAATGGCTGTCTCCAAACTAAATCCTCTGGAATTCCAAGCTCTTCTCCGGCTTTTCTTACCTCATCCTTAAACAGATTTCTTAATGGCTCTATTATTTCCTTGAAATCAACATAATCAGGGAGTCCGCCAACATTGTGATGACTCTTTATTACAGCAGCATCACCATGTCCACTTTCAATAACATCAGGATAAATCGTTCCCTGAACCAAGAAATCTACAGTTCCTATCTTCTTTGCTTCATCTTCAAATACTCTTATAAATTCCTCACCAATAATCTTTCTCTTTCTTTCTGGATCAGATACGCCAGCAAGCTTTTCTAAAAATCTATCTTCGCAATTTACACGAACCAAGTTGATATCAAACTGCTTTCTGAATATTTGTTCAACATCGTCGCCTTCATTTTTTCTTAGAAGACCATGGTCAACAAATATACATGTCAACTGCTTTCCTACTGCTTTGCTAATAAGTACAGCTGCTACAGATGAATCAACTCCACCTGACAACGCGCAAAGCACCTTTTTGTCTCCAACCTTCTCCTTAATAGCCTTAATAGAGTTTTCAACAAACGCAGACATTTTCCAATCACCTTTGCAGCCACAAATGCTGTACAAAAAGTTTCTTAGCATTTCCTTTCCCTTTGGAGTATGCATTACTTCAGGATGGAATTGAACAGCATAAAATTTCTTATCATCATTCTGCATTGCTGCTGTTGGACAGTTTGTTGATGTTGCAGTAACTTTAAAGCCCGCTGGTGCATTATCAACATAATATGTGTGGCTCATCCAGCAAGTTGTCTTTTCATCAACATCTTTGAAGAAGGGCTGTGATTTATCAACATTAATATCCACTTTACCATATTCACGCTGCGTTGCTGCTGCAACACTTCCACCTAACATTACACTCATAAGCTGCATACCATAGCAAATTCCAAGTACAGGAACTCCTAATTCAAAAATTCCCGGGTCACATTTTGGTGCCTTCTCATCTAATACTGAAGCAGGTCCACCTGTAAAAATAATTCCCTTTGGATTGTATGACTTTATACGTTCTATTGAAGCACTGTATGGAATAACCTCACAGTAAACATTTGCTTCTCTGACACGGCGCGCAATTAATTGATTATATTGACCGCCGAAATCAATTACCAAAACCATTTCATTGTTCAACTTTGACAGCTCCTCTTTTTTGTAAATATTAACATAAAAGAATATTTAACACTCTTTTACACAAAACCACATTTGAATAAGTCTTCAATATATTATAACGAATTTTATCTACTGTGCATAGCATAAAGATGTGTTTTTTTGTAGCGCTTTATTTTTAGTTATCCCTCGCTTCACCCATCCCCTTCTCCCCATTCAAATAATTAAAGCACTTTCCCTGGAAGCTGCCTCTCTCAGACATCTTCATTTCAATTTCATCCATAATTTTCCACCAGCTTGTACTCCAATTGCAAAAAGCTGTTCTGTCAGCAGGAGCTCGTCCAATTAATCTTTGAATAACAATGTCTGGACTTATATGCTCCAGAAAGGCTATTGTTCTATCAATAAACTCATCCATAGTTATAGGCACAATTTCTCCTCGCAAATACTGTTTTTCCAGCTCTGTAGCCTTTAATATATACAGAGAATGGCATTTCACCTGTGAAACTCCAAGCGCAGAGAGAATTTTAGCCCCCTCAACTACATCGTCTATATCATCCATTGGTAAATCAGTTATGTAATGGGCACATACCTCAAGCTGGTATTTCTTTATTCTAATCACTGCATCAATAAACTCAGCTAAAGTATGACCTCTATTAAGCTTTTTCAGCGTATGATAATTAACTGTCTGCAAGCCTAACTCAACAACAACATCAATGTGTTTTTCATTTTTTAGCTGTGCTAGAAATTCCATATACCTGTCCGATATGCAGTCAGGTCTAGTGGAAATATAGATAGCCACAATGTCGTCAGCACAAGCCTCTTCAATATTTTTAGCAAATATTTCAAAGGGTAGATATGTGTTTGAATAATTTTGAAAATATGCGATAAACTTTTGACTTGAATAGTTCTTTCCTATGTATTTTGCATTTTGCTTAAGCTGATCAGAAATAGACATATGGCAGGAAAGATTTTCAAAGCCTGCTCCCTCTTCTCCGCAGAAAATGCAGCCATCTGCGCTGATATTCCCATCTCTGTTGGGACATGTAACAGGAAGATTCAGTGGGAGCTTGTATACCTTTGTACCATATTTATTTTTTAAATAATCGGAAAATTTATTGTATAGCAACACAATTACCTTCTCGTTTATATTTTTCGCTTACCAGTTCATATACCTTGTTAATAGGCATACCTGTTTTCATAGCAATGTTCTTACAATCCTCATACTCGGGAGCAAACTTCATTATATCTTCACTGCTTGCCACCTTCACCCTGACAGCTCCATACTGGGTATCCACTTTAACTAGCTCCCTGCTCATGCAATACCTCAGAGAATGACTAATTCTTACACCCAATGTAGATGTTTCTTTAAAAATTATATCAGTGAATTTCTTTTCATCACCACATTTAGCTAATACAGTCAGTACTACTGAAGGTCTGCTTTTTTTCATATAAATAGGTGTGTAGTATACGTCTAGTGCTCCGCTGTCAAAAAGCTTTTCCATTGTATAGCCTAATATTTCAGGTGACATGTTATCTATATTTGTTTCCAGTATTGATATCTCATCGTTAGGAAGTGAATCCTGCTCGTATAGTGTTCCAACCACTGCTCGTAATGCATTAAAACGACCAGTATCACGTTTGCCCATACCATATCCTGTACGCTCTATTGATAATGGAGGCATTTTTCCAAAGCTTGAGCAGGTCATTTTCACAATAGCCATTCCTGTCGGTGTTACCATTTCGCAGGATACATCTTCAGTAATCAATGGAATATTACTGTCACAAAGCATTTCCATAACCGCAGGCACTGGTACAGGCAATAGTCCATGGGCACATTTTACAAAGCCCTTTCCGTCATGGAGTTCTGACGCATAGATTCTTTCCACACCAAGCATATCAATACATATGCAAGCACCAATAATATCGACAATAGAATCTATTGCAC
>JAEZIB010000012.1 GCA_023416275.1 Bacillota bacterium
CTGTAGATACTGCTGGTAATAAGGAAGCTGTTAAGTCAATAGTAGTTAAGATTGACACAACTGCTCCTGTTACTACTGTGGTTTCACCTGTTGACACTGAGAAGTTCTATACTGACAATGTTTCCGTCAGCCTTGCAGCTATCGATGAGCAAAGCGGTGTTGCTAATACCCTTTACTCAATTGATGGCTCTGATTTCACAAAAGGTACTTCCTTTACTGTAAATGGCGAAGGTACTCACAAAATCAGCTTCTACTCTGTAGATACTGCTGGAAATAAGGAAGTTGTTAAGTCTATTGAAATAAAGATTGGCAATTCTAAACCTGTTATATCAATGGACTTAAATCCTTTGTACAAGCTTTGTTCTATAATTAAGTTAAAATACACTGTAGATGGTACTGCTTCAAAAATTGTAAGCCAAAAAATGACGGTCAAAGTTCCAAATTGTAAAAAAGAAATAGTTATTGCTAATAACAGCTGCTTTATATTAGCTAAGCCCGGAACATATACCGTTACTGTAACATTAAAAAATGCTGCTGGTGTTACCACTACACTTCAGAAGCAATTTGTTGTTTACATACCAGTTGCTATTGATGTAACACCTAAAGCTATTAACAACAATAATGGCATTATTACTGCTCGCGTATGTATTCCTAGTACCTTATGCCTAAAAAACTTTGATATTAACACTGCTACGCTTAATGGGGTAAAAGCACTTACAAACAACTACGGATACTATAATCAAGCGAAATATGGGCAATTCAACTTTAATCGTTCTGATTTAAATTTGAGTCAGCCTAAAACATTAGTTGAGCTCCGTTGCTACGTTGATGGTTACTTGCTAATTGGACAAACTACAGTTAATGTAAAGAATATACAATGCAATAATTACAAAGATTGTTATAATTTCGGAAACTTCTGGGACTTCCTTGATTTCCGAGGATTATATAATTTCTGTGATTTCCGCGATTTCGATTCATGTGATTTCAACGATTTATGGGATTTAGACAATTGGAAAAAAGATAATTGTAACTTGAAGGATTTTGATTTAAAGAACTGGGATTTTGATGATTGGGACTGTAATGAATTTGATTACAATAAGAATTGTAAAGATTCAAAAAATAATAAAAAAGATTGCAAATGGTAATTTCTTGGGCTAGTACACTAATAAAGCTCCGTAAATATTGTATATAGGCTCAGTAAAAAGCTCCTTTTTGGCTAAGAATAAACACTAACCAAAAAGGAGCTTTTTATGAGCATTTATACATTTTTTTCGTCTAAATAGCGAGGCAAGAAAATGTCCCCTACTTCTAGTGGCAGGTACCGCTTTGGTTTTCAGGCGGTGAGAATACCTCCCTCTACGCTTAAGCGCCGCTGATGTAATCCAATACTAAAACTTCGCTTTCATCCTCCACCTTGTAATTTTCTAAGCATTTACAAATCATCACAAATATCTCGGATCTTTTTAGATATTTACTATTTAAATACGCTTGAGGCTTGTAACCAACTATATTATCTTTTGCCCATTTTTCAATTGCATTTTTCTCTTCATCACTTAGACTAATATCGCTCTCTGATACTTCAAATGCTTTAATCAGCATTTCAGTTGCCTCAGCCCTAGTGACTTTTTCGTTTAACCGAAGTATGCTGTTCTTATTAACTTTTAATATCCCATTATCAATAGCTGTTTTTATATAACCTTTGTTTATCCACCTTGGAATTGATTCTACATTTTTTAAATCTGCAACTTCAAATTTTGATGGCTCAAGATTAAGTATCTTTATAATCATCATTAGTAGCTCGGCTCTTGACATTTCCTTCTCAGGTCTGATGGTTTTATCTGGATATCCTGCAAGCAAGCCTTCTTCATATAACCTTTGTATGTTCTGCTCTGCCCAATGTCCATTTATATCTTTAAATACATTGTTACTAATATTAGCTTTTACTTTACATTTTACACTCCAAAGCTTGCTGGCATTTTTGATACCCTTTGAGTCTATACTATAGGCTTCTATTCTATTATTGCCAGGGCTTAGTATGAAGCCTTCAGTGTATTGCTTGAACTGTCCATAATTAATGCGGTAGAATATGCTGCCTGCATCATATTCCATACTCCACAATTCTATTTTAGAACCTTTAATGCTTGTCTTTTCATCTTTAACATTCAAAAACACTTCAGAGAGCATATAAAATTTTCCAACAGTATACTCTCGTCCATTTATGCTAAGCACTATATCACCAGAAATTGTATTTTCCTTTATTTCAAGTTCTATTTCATTATGCGAACCAATAGTAGCCGGTACTTCTCTTCCTCCAATATATGCTTTACAGGAATATATGAAGTTTCCACCAAATATTTTTATCTTATCTCCACAAATACCCTTATTATCTGAAATTCCCGAAATATACGGTTCAGGCTTATTGTTTGTATTTGAGTAAACGTATATACTTAATGGTATTTTCTGACCATTATCAGAGCTAACATTCATGGTATATAAACCTGCTGATATATCTTGTGGAACCTTTATGCTCAGCTTACACGTTTCATTAATGCCAATTATTTCCTTATTAAAATTAGCAGTCCAGCCTTCGGGAATATCAACTGTAAGCTTTGCATTTCCTTTAAACCCATTTATACTTTGCCCCTTAAAGCTAAAAACCTCAGTTGCTCCAAAATTAGAATAAGCTATTGTTCTTGAAGGAGTTAATATTAATAGAGGTTCAAGAACCTCAAGAGTTACAAGATGTTCATCACCATTTCCTCCAACAACCCTCAATTTATGCTCTCCATAGCTCAATTTCTCTGGTATAGATACCTTCATTATAGTATCATCTGACTCTAAAGCTTCAAGAAGTGTGTTATTTAAGTATACCTTGACATTCTCATCAAAGTTGCTTCCTTCAACCTCTACTGTTGTAGCTTCATTACCTTCTATTGCAAGATTAGTGTCCTTTACAGTAATATCAGGCCTAGTTACTTTTATAATTATTTTTATCTTCTTGCATATTTCTCTATTACCTCTGTTTTCAACTATTGCATTTACAATATAGTCACCAACTTCATAGCCCTCTACATTGAAATCAATATCAGACTCAGCTTGTGCAATATTTAGTGTATTTTCAAAGGATACATTAACTCCTTCTAGATAATCAAGCAACTTAATATCTGCATAATCATACGCAGTATCCGTCTTTTTCGGCAGACTGTTTTTGAGCTTTATACTACAGTCAGCGGACATCCCTCTTACTACATTTACTCTTAGCTCCTCTGATGTTTGTTCGAAGACATTTTCGCTTTGTATTTCTCTGCCTACATCTAATACAATTACTTTTGAGCTTTCACCTTCTAGATTATCATTGTCATAAGGAATTACGCTTATCTTCAAGGTACTTCCCTTTTCATATCCAGAAATATATGTATCAGTAACGTAACCAAGATTCAATTTTTCAAATTCCTTGCTTGCTACATTTTCTACATAAAGGTTAAAGCCACTAGCTCTATCTCCATTTACATCCTCAAATTTTATTTCAATATTTCCTTCTTTGTTTTCTGCTACAATAAAGGCTTTTACAGGCTTTAGCCTCTGAGCTACAAGGTTTACTGTTAATGTCTCTTTAGCTAAGCTATGCACTGCAGGCAAGCCTGATGCTGGGTTTAATACTGCGAATACATAAAATTTTCCGTTTACAATTGTTGTAAGATCCACTGTAGCACTATAATTTCCATTTTCATCAAGTTTTGCTTCTGCTACTGGAGCACCTGTATATGAATCAGAATTTTCAGAGAAATATATTTCAACTATATCTCCCTTTGCAGAATTAATTGCACTACCCTTTATAGCAACTGTCTCACCCTGTATTCTAGGATTATCAACACTTATTTCAGGAATAGCATTAAAACCTAATACTCCAAAACCTGGAACACTGTATCCAGTTCCTCCTAACACCTTAATTTTCCATACTCCAACCTCAGGCTTTAGTACTGCAAGTGCAAGTCTATCATCTTCTATGGAAGCCTCCACATTTGGGCTTCCAATGCCATAGATTTTTCCTGAAGGTGATATCAATCTAACCTCATGACTTGGTTCAAGTCCCGCTGCTAAAAGTATAATTTCTTCAACAGGTATATCATTTTTACTACTTACATTAAACAACAAATCAGATACACCCTGCATATCATCTAAATCCTCATCCAGCTCATCTTCTGTTGCCATGTTTTTCAAATAGGAGCTATTCAGCAAATGGTCACTTTTCTTAAAAGCAATGCCATTTGGTCTGTATATCTCATATGAGTCAATACCGCCTGCAGCAAAGCCGTTCTTTGATACAAATACCCCCACTTCTCTATTGATTCCAAAAAATCCAACTTTAACGTATGCAGAGATTCCATTCTTTCCATTTGTAAACATTCCAAATTTCGTACCAACTTCAGGTGACGTAAAGCTTATTGGAGGAAAAGGAAATGTTACTTTATAAGAAAACCAACCTTTTCCAAATTTAATTCGCACACTTCCAGCTGATCCTTTCTTGACACGAATGGAAGCCCTTCCGTTTCCGCTTACTTTTGGAGAACCGTTATACTTGAAAAAGTAAAACTCCGCCCGTCCTTCTGCATAGGTCATATCAAGATTAACAGTTCCAGACATTCCTTTACTAGATATTGCACTAAGAGCTTCTCCACTTGCAAGTCCCCTGAGAACTTTAACATTTCCCTTCAATGCCATTGATGCATTTTTTATATCCAGCCACATGGTTGCATTTCCCTTTACAACATCTCCTCCAGTACCATCCTGAAAGCCAATTCCCATCTTCATTCTCATACCACTTTGAAACATATACCTAAGCTGTGAAGGCACCTCGGTAGGAGCACCAAATGCCATACCCCCAGTTATAGTTTTAATAAACAAGCCTGTATTTGCAATTTGTATTCCAGGTCCTGGTATGGAAAAGGTAAATTCAGCATACTTTAATCCTATTGGATAAGTAGTGCTTCTTTTCACAAAGGAAACCTTGCCCTCATAGGGGCCTATGTGAGCAAGCACTATGGTTGCTCCTCCTTCAAGATAAAAATCCTCGCCAAATTTAAAATCTAGATATGCATTCCGAATTGTTAATGCCTCTGAAATCTTCATACTACTAATTTTGAAGGCTCCACCTGTAAAACGCATTCCATCAGGCTCTATTTTTACACCGTTAAGACCTACCATAACATCTTTGCCTAAATCTTTAGAAAAACCAAACGTAGCTTTTTTGAATGCTATCTGTTTTGAGTCAATATCAAGTGATATTCCTGTCAGATTTAATGTGCCGAAGCCAAAATCATGTTCAATATCAGATACTATAAACTCACCAGAGAATCTTCCATTTTTATCAATAGTAGCATTTTGAATACCAAGCTGCTTGTTGTTCATATTACTCGGTAATATAAGTATACACTTTCCAATGCTCACCCTATCCTCTTCAATTGATAAATTGTCGATCCCAACCCTGAAGCCTGCAGGCTTTATTTCCATATGACCTATAACTGCTTCTATGTCTTTAATTGAACCCTTCCAACCAAGCTCAAGCTTTCTCAGTAATATCTGTGTATTTGCAAGCCCTGTGGGGAAGCTTGACGGAAATTCAACACTGCCCTCAACACTAAGCCCATCCTTTGATATATTGATTTTATTTGCAATAGCTTTGATATTACAATAAATATTAAAAGTTGTTGTTCCAAAAATGGAGGCATTTAATTCCTTAATTTCACCTTTTGTTGATATTGTGAATTTATTAAGTGTTATTTCTTTGCTGCAAATACTTTCAGGAAACATAGTTCCCAGTGAAACATCTCCTGTAATACTCCAAAGAATTCCTCTCGAATTATTATCCTTAACAGCTGAAAAGCTACTGTTTTTGACATACAAAGCATCAAAAAAGTCTGTGTTTATTCCTTCAAGTCCCATTTTGAGTGCATGTATATTTCCCTGCTTATCTAGCTTGAATTGTTCTATATTTATAACCTTTTCTCTGAAATCCTTTGGAAAGGAGGTGCCAAGTATTATCTGTCCGCTTATACCGACAATATAGTTTGAGTCTTCATTTTCAACATAGAATTTACCGTTTATAAGCTTCATTCCCGAATATATTAATATTTCTCCTATAGTATTTTCAAACTCTCTAATTCCTCCATCTAAGTCAATAACCAAGCTGTGTAGTGAAATATTTGTACCAGGCAGCCCCTCTGGAAGCTTTGAGCCAGCAGTTATTATTCCTTTAATATCAATCAGATTGTCTCCTGTGCTATTATCTTTAATAACTTTTACCGTGCCATTACTCAAATCAAGAAGCCCGAACAGACTTGCATTGACATTTTCTGCAGACAGGTCTAGTGCCTTGATTGCCCCACTCTGGGTTACTGTAAATGCTCTTAATACCATATTAAAGCCGCCGCTGTCAGATGCCGCTCCATTAAAGAGAACTTCTCCGTTAATTCCAAATTCCATTTCCTTTTCATTTGTAAAGCTTGCATTTATTTGCAAATCCTTTGCTCTAACAATATCTCCAAACAGTTTTTTATCACCCGTTAGTATAACACTTGCCTCAAAAGCTTTTATATCTCCGCTAGTGTCTATTTTAAAGATTTTTATAGGTATTTCAGCAGCTTTTAAGTTTCCTGGTGCAGTTTCAGGCAGCAGTAAGGTACCTGCTATTGAGAATTCTACTCTCCCTGTTTCAGGCTTTAATACCTTAACAAGACCCTCTTGTATTTTTACTGTTCCTATTAAATCTACATTTTCAAGCCCTAACTGGGCATCTAGCTCAATAAGATTTCCTTCAAGGTCAAATATAAATTTATTTATTGTAAGCTCAGCTCCTGCAAGATTTCCCGGTGCTGTTGATGCCATAAGCATAGTACCGCTTATGCCTATCTGATATGTTTTACCCTCTTCTCCCGAAAGCTCTATTCTGGCATTTCTAAGCTTTACTCCATCTATTAATTCAAATTCCTCCTGAAATTGAAGTGCAGCCGATACCCTCTTGAGGTCTCCATGCATATCAAAACGCAGGCTTTGTATTTGCAATTCAAGATGTGACAGGCTTTGTATCTCCATTTCAGGCAATACAATTGTTCCTCCAAGGTCAATTTGAACAGGTGTGTCCTTATTATCCTTAATCAAGCCCGCACTGCAATCCTTAAGTTTAGTTCCTCCTAGAAATTCTTCCTCTCCTTCTATACTTCCTCTTATATCCATTGCTCTTATTGAGCCGTTTTGCTCTACTGAAAATTTATTTACTTCAAGTAATAAATCCTTTTCATTTATAAATTCAGGAACTATAACTTGTCCCTTCAAGTCAGCCACCAATGTACTATCTATATCCTTTGTAACAACTACCCCAACATTCCTTAAAATGCTTTTTCCAATAAATGGGCGTGTACCAGGAAGATTTGCAGCAATACTCATATCTTCAATATTGCCGTCCTGATTAATGAGCAGCTTATTTACGTTTAATTCCATCGCAGGAACATACACTTCTCCTGCATCCAGCGTAAATACTACTGTTCCATTTACCGATACTATAAGCTTCTTTTGGAAGCTGTCAGTATATGCACTTATTTGCGCATCCTTTAAGCTTATATTATCTATAAAGCTTTGTATTCCGTCTATTCTTCTTCCTGCTATTACCTGCTTAATTACTCCATTCCTTGTAAAGCTAAGACGTTCTACATCAATATAGAGCTCACTTAGCTCCTTTATATTTGTAGCAATTCTCAAACTTCCTTTAAATACAATATCAAAATCTGTTATACTTTCATTAGCTTCCAAGCTTACTGTTCCGTTTTCTAATACAGCTTTTCCCATAAAGCCAAGCTTTGGTGGAAGAGTTCTTTGTGCATTTATTCCGTAAATATCTCCATTGCAGTCAAAATACATTTTTTCTATATATATTTCATTACCTGAGAACTGCCCTGGAAAGCTATCTGAAAGTACAAGAGTTCCTGACATTTCATATATTATATTGTCTGCCTCTGAATCATAGGTTGCTGATAGAACAACACTTTTGAAGGTATTTCCTTCGTCATCAGCTATGCTTGTAAAAAATCCGTTTGTTATTTCGTCCCCAGATTTAACTGCACTTACCTCAAATAAATCCAGCTTTCCGTCCCGATTAAATATAAGCTTATTAATAGGTAAACCCTGTCCGTTTGTAACTATTTCAGCAATACCTGGTATATCTATATTTCCCTCAATACCTAATTCAGGAAGCTCACTAATTTGCGTATTATATGCCATGTATAGTGAGCCTTTATAGAATTTAGTATTTCTTAACGCTTCTATTTGAGGAATGTCATTTGTTGTGGCTTTTATACTTAATATATTACAATCCTCATCTAATTCAGCTTCGGTAATTTTTAGCATTACCTCCTCAAAATTTGTTCCATTGTCGCTTCCAAGCTCTATTTCACCCTGTAAAGTTGTTGCTATCTCCTTATTGTCGGCTTTAAGATAAATACTGCCCTCTTTTAGTGTGTAGTAGCCACCAGCTATTCCTTTAAGCTCGCCTAGCCTAAGCTTTGCCTCTAGACTTTTTCCATCAAGGTCACTTTTAAATTCAGAAACCTTGATTTGCTTACTTTCAAAAAGTGGATTGAAGGTATCTGATAGAATAAGCTTAATACCACTTTCAGAATAGACAATTATACCGTCCTCTATTGCTAAGTTCTCCAGCAGCATTTTTATTCCAACATCGGTATTTGCTATTCCTTTTGAAAGCACCAAATGCCCATTATTAAATTTCAAGCCCTCCAATTGCAGGTGACTTGAAGTAGTTTCCTCTTTGATTTCAAACTTGAAGCCATCCTCCTCCACAGGTATCCCGTCCTTAGATACCTTGAAATATAAAAGACTTACATTGCTTTCTCCTATGCTTGCTTTATTTATTAGTAGCTGTCCGTTTTTAAACAGGCAGTTACCTTCTTCTATTATGTAGCGGTTTTTCCCATACCCTAGTATGAAATCTGTAGCTATCATTCCACTTTTTAGCTTTCCATCAGCAGAAAAGGCAACATTCCTTACAGGTAGAAGATAGTTTTTAACTCCCTGCTCCTGTGTAAAACAGTTGAAGCTCTGTGCATTGAGCTTTCCATCATAAATGACCCACTGATTTGATTGAAAGCCAGATTTTGCTATACTACTAAATTCAAAATCTGAAAGCTTGTATTCCTGTATTTCTGTGTCGGAAACATCACTCTTTATTATTGTAAAATCAGGCGGAGCTGATATTCTTACATTTTTTAACATTATGTCTGTACTTGCATTAGCAGGTCTTACGCTTACCTCCTTAAGGGTAAGACCACCTTGATTAAGAAGAATACCCTTTACTTGCATATTGAAGCCGTGTAAATTGAGACTAAAAGTTTGATTGCTTTCTCCTGATACAAATTCACCGCCCTCAATTATTATCTTTTCGTTAAAAGGAATTCTGTCAATTGCTGCACCAAGTGAAGAAGGAACAACAAGCACTGCCGTGCTTCCGCTGCCATCAATTTCTGATGCACCTTCTACAGTATAACCAGCAATATTAGTTGAATAGTTTATTGTAATTGCTGCTGGAGTGGTTCCGTCTGCTTTTGCAGTTTTTAAATATGTACGTGTATTTCCTGCCATATCGCTTATTTTCAGCTTAATGACATATGTTTTTTCATCATCAAGCTCAGTAAAAAGATGATATGTGTCAGTTTTGGTTTTATGTATCCAAGAAGCTGTTTCAAGGCTATCTGGCGAATCTGATATGCAAAGTGCTATATCGCCAATTGCAACATTGTCCCTTGCCTCTGACCATGATAAATTTATACAGTTTTTGAGACCTTCGGGAAGTACCGCTGTAAGCGTATTACCATCTGCCTCTGATAGATATGGTTTTTCTAAATCAAATAACACCTTCATAGTGTCAAACTGTATATTTCCTGAGTAATCCTCCGCCCAGACAGCAAAATAGCATTCTCCGTTCTTAGCTTCACTTTGATGCACCGAAAGAAGGTCAACGGCTACATATGTATCTTCGCTTACAGTCCAACCCTTTGTATCATTTATTCCAAGCTCTTTGCTAGCAAGTTTATAATAGTAGAATCTTACTCCTGTAAAATCAACTGGCTTGTTCCACTCAAACCTTGCAAGTGCTTCCTTGTACCATTCTCCCTCAACAGTATGAGTTTCTGATGTAACAGTAAGCATATCCGGTGGTGTTGAGTCAATTCTGAATATGTACTTAGCTGGCTTCTCACTTACCTTGTTATTACCTCCCACTGTCAAAACAGTCAGCTCATAAAATTCATCTATAATATTATCTTCAAGCTCTGTAAATTGTATTTGGGGCTGTGCTGTTCTCTGGCTGTCTACTATGATATGCTCGCCCTTTTTTAGAGTATATATGTATTCCTTTGTGTCTAGTAGGTCAGGATTGTTTGGAGTAATAAGAAATATAGGATTTCTGTTTTTGACGGCATCAAAAACCGTATTTGCATATGGATGTGTTTTACTGCGAATTGATGGTGTTCCTGGAATTCCATTGCCAATTTTTATTATTAGCAGTTTTACTTCACTTTCGTTCCCTGCGGCATCAACTGCCTTTATTGAAATATAGTTTGCTCCCTTCGTAAGCCCATCAAGTCTGAAGGAGGTTTTATCGCCTTCTACATGATAGCTTCTTCCAGCTTTTGAAGGATTCTGTCTTACAGTATATATATATTCCTTTGGTTTTGTTATCTCACCTCTACGCATATCGCTACCAGCAACCCATGCGTATATTTCTGTAATATCGGTATACTCGGCATCAAAAAACCGCATAGCCTCATCAGTATTGCTTGCACAAAGAAACGCCTCCGATATGGTTGGAGCAACACAATCAAGGTATACCTTTTCGGCTTTTTCAACTCTATTACCCGCATTGTCCCTTGCTCTAAACGAAACCTTTGTTTCTCCGTCCTTTTGTACTTTAACACTATTGCCCTTAAGCCATTCCCCTTCATCCAAGCTATATTCAACGGTGCTAGCATCAATCCCCGAATATGTATCTTTTAGTATACAGCTTACTGTAGCCTCTTTGAAATCAGAAGCCTCAACAGCAGGATTTGATATTTCAATTTCTGGTGATGTTCGGTCAAGTCTGATCGTTACTTTTTTTACTGCTGAATTTCCAACACTATCAGTTGCCCTATGCCATACATCTGTTTCTCCTTCATCACTTACAATAACCTCATTGCCCTCAAACCATAAATATCCATCATAGCTATATTCAAATGGCTTTACGTCATTATAGGTGTCATACGCACCAACAGAGACAATATTCTTTTCAGCCGATTGCCATTTTTCATTAGTTGTACTTTCAAGAAAAACAGGTGGTGTTCTGTCTATTCTCACAATTGTACTTTTTGAGGTAGTAACATTACCAACATTGTCAGTTGCCCTAAACTGTACTTTCGTTTCCCCTTCTTTTGTTACAACTGCTTTTGCCCCAGTTTGCCACGCCCCGTTATCAAATTTGTATTGTATGCTTTTTATGCCAGAAAGGCTGTCAGAGGCTTGACCCTCAATAGTTACGCTGTCAACGGACTGCCATTGTTCATTTACACCGATTATATTTAGCACAGGAGAGGTTTTATCAATTTTTACTGTCGCCGAACCTAAAGGGGTATAAGGTATGCCTGGTTGATGTGATATAGTGCTATAAAATAAAACTTCATATATGCCCTCTGTACTTATAGTCACTGTATGACTTATCCTACTATAATATTCTTCAGGACCAACAACATGAATTTCATAAGCCCTTTCAGCCGTCACGGTTACTGATTTATTTGTCCACGAATCACTACCTCCTGTTATTACTATTCCATATACTTTATCTACTAAAATTAAGCCAGAAAAACATTGAAGCACTAAAACAAAAAATAGCACCGATAAAAACACTCTTGTCCGTTTCATATCATATACCTCCAAAAATACATCTCACTATTTATTCACCTGATCTATGACATCCTCTATTATTCGATGAGATTTTATCATATTATTAAATTGATGTATACTACATAAATAGCATATTTTTGTATTTTTATTGACTTTATAATAAATGTGTAATAAATTTTTTATTGAGAGAATTTATTACATAACATCTTGCTTTTCTTATATTACCATGGTGTGGAAATTCTACAATTTTATATTAGTAAGGAGACTTTTTTATGCGTTCAAGTAATCTTCTTAAAAAGCTAACATTAGCTATACTGTGCATATTTATTGCCAGTACCTTTTTCTCACAGCGTCCTGCTACTGTAGATGCTAAGGAGGAACCAATCAAACCTCTTTCAATGGAAAGAATTCACCCTCTTCACAAGGAATGTCTTGAAGCTTTGTATTCTATAGTAAATGACAGCTCCGAAATAGGAATCAACAATATAAATGACGCTATTAAAGCCTACAATGAAGAGTTGCAGAAATTTAAGCCTACAACTAAAGAGCCAAAAAAAAATGGGCCTACAACAAAGGATCTGCTTAACAAATTAGATCAGATTAACAGTTGCATAAATAAATTTATTAAAACTAATAAAATCATTGATGATAATACAACTATTTCTGCATTAGATGATAAATACAAGTCCCTTTTAAATATAATTAATCAGCTTGAAGGGAATGACGTACGCAATCCATTTCAAAACAACCAATTTATTAGAAATGAGAAAGACTATAAGGACTATAGAGACATAAAATTAAAGCTTCCTGGAAATATAAGAATGCTTGAAAAAACTAAGCTACTGCTTGCCAATTCAACAAAAGTGTACGTCAGCTTAAAATCAATTCAGGAGTCAGTCAATGCAAAGATAAGCTCTATAAAAAGTATCGATAAAAGTGGCAAAACTACTGCAATAGCTAAAGATTCAGAAATAGTTACAGATTCAGATAAGAAGCTTCTGGAAATCAATTCCAATAAATTAGATAATTACTATCTCAAGCCTGCTGATTTTCAAGCGCTTGTAAACAGCATTAATAGCTTTTTCTGGACATACTATGCAAATACTCTGGACTATAACAATATAAGATTTCCATACTATAGTAATGATTTTTGCAATATTGTTAATGACTCTGGCACAACTCAAACAACCGAAAATATTCAAATACAATGTGTAGTTTCACCTCCTTCAGACACTGAAAAGGACGCTCTATATGACAAGCTCATGGTAAATGATGCGTTCCTTGACTCCAAAGGAGGAGGACATTTTCCAGGTGAGTATATACGCCTTGGCTCAGGTGATGCACTTTCATCAATATATTCCATAACCTTCTATACTAAGAAAGATGGAAGCTATAAAAATGTGCTTTTCAGCTGTTCAACAAATTATCCAGCAAATAAATATTCATATACCATAAAGAACGATAAAAATGGACAAGGCTTTACTTTTGACGGTTCAGTCTTTATAAACGATATGCATAAATTTAACACTTCAAAGTATTCTTCCAAACAGCCAAATTATATGCTATTGAGCAGAAAAGCTATTCTTAGCATTTATCCAAATCCACCAGAGCCTTTAAGAGTAATGGTGGAAATACGTGCTTTAAGTGGTACTGAGATTGTAAAATATCAGAAGGAAATTACTCTTTTACCAGCCTATAATCAAGGATTGGAGGTTTCTGGAGAAAGTTCTATGTTTATTCGTTCAAAAAGACTAAGTGAGAACAAAAGACCTCTATCAGAGGAGGACTTTCTCTCTCTCGGAACAACTGCAGGTACTCCAAGAAAGGGCGGATTTATTGCTCAAATATCAAAGGATAGAACTATTGAATATGCCGCTTATATACTTGATGATTCAGATAAGCAACTAACCCTTCTTCATCCTGATGGTGTTACTGTGTCAAAAATATCCAAGAGCAAGCCAGTACTGAAAAACTCTCAAAGAGTTAAGAATAAGGATGGTACTGTAACAAACTATCCATTTACAATTAAATTTAATTGCTCTGCATATGAAGCAAAGGCAGATTTATGCACCATGCTTCTAAAGGATGTCAAAACATACCCTCTTTCAGCTTTGCCTTACGAAAATACTGGAAATGATGATGACGATGTTTACGAGGATATTTTTGAAAGAGGCCTCAAATTATCTGACGGCAGTACAATTAGCTTTGATACTCTTCCAGACCATTCTGATTTCATTAACTGTGAAAATATACCAGGCTTAATTAATTACAATATTTACAATAATTATAGTGTTTATGCACATGCCTATAATAACATAATAACTAAATTCACAAATGATTATTGTGGAAAAGACAATATGGAAAAAAGTACAGTTTCATCCTTTTCCGAGCTTCCTGATGATATAAAATATAACTATTTGCTTTTTAATATATATGATCAATATGCTCTTTTGCCAACTACAGAAGGTGACGACGCCCACTATACTACAG
>JAEZIB010000014.1 GCA_023416275.1 Bacillota bacterium
CTCATCAAGCACCACCAGTTTACGCTGTATGAAGATCGTCCATAGAATAATGCCCCCAGTAATTGCCATAATTACACTAAATGTTATCGGCATGATTACTTCCTCCTTTTTTAAAGTCAAATACTCGGATTTGCCTTTTGATAAAATTACTTTTTATCTTTTATCTAGGCTGACTGATCATAGAAAAAACTCATCTTGCTTGGCATCATAGTAAATTACTTCATACCTATAATCTATCAGAAATTCCTTCAAAATAGCCCTTCACTACATGAATCATTATTTTTTCTACATTAATCATGATTTATTTACATGAATCTTAGTTCCAGTAATTTGATTCTTATGGTAAGCTTAGCTTAAAGACATAAAATACTAGAGAAATGGAGGACTGCTTATGCTGCAAATTGCTATCTGTGATGACAATATTGACGAACTATCCAATATGGTGCAGCTTATAGATCTCTATAGAACTTCAAAAAATTTCAACTGCGAGTACGCCACCTTTCCAAACGGATTTGATTTGATTTCAGCTTTAGAAAAAGGAAAACGCTTTGACATATACTGTCTGGATATTATTATGCCAGGATTTACGGGCATTGATGTAGCAAAAGAAATCCGTAGTTTTGACAAAATCGCCCCCATTTTGTTCTTCACCTCATCGTCTGAATTTGCTTTGGAAAGCTATTCAGTGAAAGCCATCAGCTATATACTAAAGCCACTATCAAAAGAAAAACTGTTCTTCACCTTTGACGAGCTACTGGAGCAGATAATAGTGGAAAAAGAAGAGGCTGCTATTATCGTAAAAAGTAATGAGGGCATTCAAAAAATAGTGATTGCCAATTTAGTTTTTGTAGAGGTCATGGGCAGAAATGTATTGTATCACCTGCGTTCCGGCAAGGTTGTCGAGTGTAGCGAGTCTTTTTCCTGTGTCTGTGAGCAACTTATGAAGTATGGGTGTTTTATCAAACCCCACCGCTCATTTCTTGTGAATATGCAGTATGTAGATACCATTAAAAATCACCAGATAATCTTGCAGACCCTTTCCTCTATCCCTGTGGCACAGGGTAAGTTACGGGAGATTAAGCAACAGTATCTAAATTATCAAATGGAGGGGGAGTAAGGGAATGCTAGAAACGATCATTGTATTCTCTCGTTATTTGATTGCCCTTCTATTCGGTGTGGCGTTAGCGGTTAGCTTCGCTGGAATGGCCCCCACGCGGAAAAATTATTTAGCTCTTGGGTGTCTTACTTCTATTTTATTTATTGTACAACTGACCTACGTCCGGATCTGGGGGATGGAAATAGCAGCAAAAATATATCCACTCCTTTCTCATTTGCCAGTTGTCATGTTTATCAGGATGTATTTAAAGCGCTCGTGGTTAATTTCGCTAACCAGTATGTTTGCCTCCTTCCTGTGTTGCCAGCCTCCTCGTTGGATAGGCTCTGTTATAAGCGAAGTTTTCGACAGTGCTTCCATGGACCATATCGGTTATATTATAACTGCCTTTCTGATGTATTATTTTCTGCAAAAATATGCAGTAAAATCTGTTCAGCATCTGATGGAACGCTCTGTTAAGTCTTGCCTACTGTTTGGTGCTATACCAATCTTTTACTATTTCTTCGACTATTCCACCACTGTCTATACAGATTTCATGTATAGAGGGTCACGGGTAGCCATATACTTCTTGCCTTTTGTAACATCAGCATTCTATTTTGTGTTTGTCCTTCTATACTATGCTGAAACACAAAAACAGATAAGCCTCCAAAGAGAGCGAGATATGCTAGATACCCAATTCCGGCTAGCCCAGACAGAATTTGCTTCTCTACGACAGATGCAGCAGAATGCTGCAGCTTATCGGCACGATATGCGTCACCATTTTGTTCTTTTACAGAGTCTAGCCTCTAAGGAACGCCTAGAGGAGCTCAAGGAATATCTACGAACTGCTGAGTCAGACATAGATGCCATCACCCCTATACGCTTCTGCGAAAACGAAACCGTCAATTTGATTTTATCCACTTTCGCCAACAAAGCAAAACAATCCAAAATCCAATTAACTATAGATGCTACGTTGCCTAACTCACTTCCCTTAAGCGATACCGAACTTTGCTCTCTCTTATCAAATGCTTTGGAAAACGCCATGCAAGCCTGTAGAGCTATACCTGACAGCAACAAGCGCTCTATCAAGCTCCGTATGTATTCCAAGAATACCAAGTTATGCATTGACATTCGCAACAGCTATGAGATAGAACCCTTATTTCAGCAGGGCCTACCTATATCAAAAGAACCGGGGCATGGTTTTGGTACAAAAAGTATGATTCATATCATAGAAAAACATGGTGGTGTCTTCCGATTTTCGGTCAAGGATGGTTGGTTTATATTTCAAGCTACTACATAATGGGTACCTCAGCAAATATTACGGGAATTATTATAGAAACTCCGTATTTGTTTTATTGTATCTTACTGCATCACGTGCTATGATTAGTCCGAAAGGGGTGTATAGAAGATTATGAATAATTTAAAAGGAATCATTATAGCTTCTGTTTTAGGTATTTGTACCATTATTTGTACTACCATTCTTTCAACTAGCTTTCTTTCTTTTACAAAAACGCGAAATACTTCTGGTATTACAGCTACTGGATCTGCCAATTGTAACTTTGAAGCAGATTTAATTGTATGGCGTGGGAGCTTCACTACCCATGGTGATACTACTGCTGTTGCTTATAATACAATTAAAAAGGATGCTGAGCTCATCAAAAATTATTTAGTTGAAAATGGTATTACTCAAGAGGAAATGGTGTTTTCTTCAGTTAATATTATGCAAAATACCACTCCACAATATAATGCTAACGGTGATTACATCGGCGATATTCCTAATGGTTACAATTTAAGTCAAGAAGTCTCTATTACTTCAAAGGATGTAGATAAGGTAGAGAAAATTTCTAGAGATATCTCTGCACTCATCGAATCCGGTGTAGAACTTACATCAGATTCACCTGAGTATTATTACACCAAATTAGATGAACTTAAGCTTGAGCTTATTCAGCAAGCTACAGAAAATGCAAAACAGCGCATTGATATTATTGCCAAAAGCTCCAACTCCGAAATAGAAGATTTACTCGGTGCAAACTTAGGCGTTTTTCAGATTACAGCTCAAAATTCAGCCTCTGAAGAATTCAGCTACGGCGGAACATTTAACACGAGCTCTAGGTTCAAAACAGCTACTATTACCGTCAACCTCAATTACTCCATAAAGTAACTCTATACAAAAACCCCTTACTTCTTTTCAGTTGTTGATTTGAAAAGAAGTAAGGGGTTTTATTGTTCTCTCTCTTCGAGATATCTTTTGTGCCATTTTTCAACCTCTTCTATAGGAAATGGTGTAAGCTTAGCAGCCTCCTTATGATATTCCATTCCTAATTCCTCCATAAAGCTCTAAGTTGATCTTAATATCTGTATCTTTTATATAAGGTATAAAAGTGGGAAAATGTTTTTTTAAGTTCTATAATAATATTTGTTTTATTAAAAAAGTCATATGAATTGTATGCCCTCCCCATAATTGGTGGATAATCGTTTAAATACCCTCTGAAATTCAAGTGCTCGCTAATCATATTTCGAATTTCACTAGGAGAGACATTTTTTTGAGCATCAATATTTTGTATAATATTACCATGCAGAAGGGACTTTACAACAAAATCGGAACAAATATCAGCCTTATAGACATTAAATTTGGATCCAATGAGCAGACAAAAAGTAGTTATGGAATTATATATATATTTTTCTTTATCATCCCGTATATTATAGATAAATGTTTTGATTTTCCTGTATTGTTCCTCAGATACCTGAATTTTATAAACCTCTATGTATACTTTTTTATCTTTGCCAAGGGATAACCTTTGAGGATATTCCCTTATGAATCCCCCAACAAGTGGATTTGATACTTTGTAACGGGCGAAAGAGTACATTTCACTCCAATTCTCAGTTAGACTAATAGAGGAGTGATTAAAGGGTTCCTTAGTAAGTGTTCTAATTAATTTCCCTATTATGGTGGGTGTTGCTGATAATATTATATAAATATTTTCCATATCACTTACTCCTATCATTTTATTAGCATTAACCTAGTAACCACATATATCCAATTCCTATAACTGCTATATCTGCGCATATGTGAATAATCCATGAATTAAGTATTGAGTTAGATTTGGTGTTAACATAATCTAAAAACAGGCCGGCAACGAACAATCCTAATAGTGCGAGTAGCATTATACCCGAAGGAAACCAGGTTTTGAATATAGCTACATGATAAATGCTAAATAATAACGAAGATGATGCATATGCGACATTTTTAAAACCAGCTCTATAAAAATTTAAAAACATGAAGTTTCTGAAGAAATACTCTTCCAGGAATGAGTTCCCAAAAATAATATAAAGCCCTATGAAAGGGTAATTTTGTTTGGTGATATTTGATTTACCCGCAAGTTCCGCCAAAATGGCTGTTGAATCTATAGATCTTTTAAATACAGCATATGCCAGAAAAATAATAATAATTACGCCTAGGCCAATAC
>JAEZIB010000019.1 GCA_023416275.1 Bacillota bacterium
GTGTTGCAGCAGGAATGTCTGCAATGGGTAAAATTCCTTTTACTCACACATTTACTCCTTTTTCCACAAGACGTGTGTGTGACCAGGTAACCTTGTCAGTAGCATATGCGGGCTTAAATGTAAAAATCATGGGAAGTGATCCTGGTGTAACTGCAGAGCTTAATGGCGGAACTCATATGAGTATGGAAGATGTGGCAATCATGAGAAATATTCCTAATATGGTTATTTATGAGCCTGTTGACAGTGCACAATTGAAAAAGCTATTTCCTCAGATTTTAGAGCATTATGGACCTGTATATATCAGATTGCTTAGAAGAAATGCGGTTCAGATTTTTGATGATAGCTATGACTTCAAGCTTGGTAAGGGTACAGTATTAAAAGAAGGTAAGGATGTAACTGTTATAGCCAGCGGAATAATGGTAGCAGAAGCTTTGAAGGCTGAAAAGGTATTAGCTGGAAAGGGAATTGATGCTGAAATTATTAATATACACACAATAAAGCCTTTAGATGAAGAGCTTGTTTTAGAAAGTGCTAAAAAGACAGGAGCAGTTGTAACAGCAGAAAACCATTCTATATTAAACGGACTTGGCGGTGCGGTAGCTGAATTTTTAAGTGAAAATTATCCTGTTCCGGTACAGAGAGTCGGTGTAAAGGATCATTTTGGTGAAGTTGGATTTACTGAATTCTTAAAAGAAAAGTATGGCCTTACAGAAAAGGAAATTATACAGGCGGCACAAAAAGCAATTTCATTGAAAAGATAAAGGGAGGTTTTGTATATGAAGAAAATAATAATAGGCTCGGATAAATCTGGTTTTCCATTAAAGGAAGCTGTTAAAGCTCATTTAATAAATGCGGGGTATGAGGTTGTTGATGGCGGAACAACAAAGGAATATGAACCAAAGCCTTACTTTGAAGTTGCATCATCAGTTGCAAAAAGAGTTTCAGACGGAGAATTTGAAAAGGCAATTTTGATTTGCGGTACAGGTATGGGAATGTCAATTGTTGCTAATAAGTATAAAGGCGTATATGCGGCAGTATGTGAAAATGCCTTTGCAGCAGAAAAAGCCAGAGCTATTAATGATGCAAATATATTAGCTATGGGTGGATGGATAACACCTGAATTTGTAGGCTGTGTAATGGTAGATACCTTTCTGAATACAGAGTTCACACAGAATTTAGAGGATTGGCGTGCTAAAAACTTGCAAAATGCAAGAATTCAAGTAAAAAGGATAGAAGAAGAGATCTATAAATAAAATTTAAAACGAAGGAGAGATACTAATGAAATATTTTTTAGACAGTGCCAAATTAGATGAAATTAAGTATGCATATGAGAATTATGGAATTGATGGAGTTACAACAAATCCCAGACATATTAAATTGAGCGGAAAACCATTTATGCAGGTTGTGAAGGATGTTGCTGCTTGGATTAAAGAAGAAGGATTAGAGGGTATGGATAAATTTCCTGTTTCTTTTGAGATTAATCCACACCATGATAAGTGGGAGGACATTGTTGAGGCTGGAAAAGAAGTGGCTTCCTATTCTCCAAACTATGTAATTAAGGTTCCGTGTACAGAGCAAGGCTTGATTGCTGCAAGAAAGCTTGAAAAAATGGGCATCAGAACTAATGTTACATTGGTATTTTCCCCTTCACAGGCAATACCTGTCGGCAAGTTAGGTGCAAAGTTTGTATCTCCTTTCGTAGGCTGGAAAGAAAATAGCGGAGATGATGCACTGGAATATATAGCGAAAATAGTCCAGATTTATAGAAATTATGGAATGAAAACAGAAATAATTGTTGCAGCTGTAAGAAACGGCAAACAAATAGGCGATTATGCGCAAGTAGGTGCAGATATAGTTACTTGTGGCTTAGATGTATATAAGGCAAGCTTTGAGCATCCATTTACCACCTACGGACTTGGAGTTTTCAGAGACGCTTGGGATGGTACTGCTAAATAACTTAACTTTGCCAAATACAAATTGTTGGTGTTCAAGCTTATCAATGGAAAAGTGAGTAAAAAATAATTTTATTAATTATTACTTATTTCTTGCATATATTTTCGAATCTAAACATTGATAAGCTTGAACACAGACCGTGTTTGCTAGTTGAGTAAATAAAAAATAAGGAGAATAATTATGCTTCAGAAAATAAAATTAGGTGTTGTTTGCTTAACAAGAACAACCTATGAATATAAAACAGCCCAAAAAATGTTCAACGAAACAATGGAAGATTTAAAAAAGCTTCCTGAAGTTGAGTATACTTTTATAGAAGAATGTGTGATTGAGGTGGCTGACGCAGAAGCTGCTGCAACTAAATTATTAGCTGCAAATGTGGACGGAGTAGTTATTATAAGTGGAACCTTTCATTTGGGACATCTTGCATTAGTGTTTGCTAAGCATATTAAAAAGCCATTTTTGTTATGGGCATACAATGAGCTTCCATATGATGGCGGTAAAATACGTTTAAATTCTGTATGTGGTTTAAATCTAAATGCTTCTAACTTATATAAAACAGGCAAGGATGACTATAACTGTACAATTGGAGACAAGATTGACGAAAAGTGGATAGCAGCATTAAGAATTAAAGTAGCTTTGGAAAATGCAAAAATCGGGCTTGTAGGCTATCGTGCACATGGTTTTTTCAATGTTGGTGTTGATGATATGGATTTATATCAAAAAACAGGCATATTAGTTGATCATTATGAAATTTCTGATATGTATTCACAACCGGTTACTGATGAAGAGATTATAGCCGCAGAGAAAGAGGTAAGAGAATTATTTATATGCCGAGAAGTGAATGACACACAAATAAAGAATGTTGCAAGACTTTGTGTAAGTGCTACTAAATTTATTGATAAAAATAAATTGTCAGCGGTAGCGGTCAGATGTTGGCCTGAATTTGCTGCAAATTATGGGATATCTCCTTGCGCATCAATGTCTATTTTGCAATCAAAGGGTTTGATATTGGCATGTGAAGGTGATATTGAAGGCGCATTGTCAATGCTGGCAGGTGCTGCTATTGGTGCTGAAACTCCATTTTTAGCGGATCTTTCACAGGTGGATTTAAAGGAAGATTTTGCTTTGATGTGGCATTGTGGAGTTGCTCCTGCAAATCTCTGGGATGGTAAGTGTGAGAGAACACTTGATACCTATTTTGCTGGAGGAAAGGGAGTTACAGCAGGATTTGTTATGAAAGAGGGGCATGTAAATCTTCTCAGATTTGATACTGCAAGAGGTAAGACAAGAATGTTTATAGCTGCCGGTGAATCAATTGAAATGAAAAAAAAGCTCTGTGGAACTTATACCAAGGTTAAATTTGAACAGAGTATTTCAGAATTACTAGACAGGGTTACTGAAACAGGTGTTGCGCATCATTTAGCTATGTTCTACGGAGAGTACAGAGACATTTTGAAGTTGACTGCTAAGATGATGAATTATGAGGTTATCGAGTAATTTGGTATATGGGATATTACATCAAAATTAGTGGAGGTAAACAATGGACACATTTAAAGGTAAATTACATGAAACAGCAGTAAAATTCCCTAATACACATATTTGGATGGATTCATGCGGAGAAGTTGAACTAGATTATGCGTTAGAAAGAGGATGCGTTGGGGCAACAAGCAATCCTGCAATAGTTGGAGCTGTTATAAAGCAGGAGCTAACAAAGTGGCAGGCTCGTATAAAGGAAATGGCAGCGCAAAGAAAGGACGTTACAGAGGATGATATTGCATATGGTATCATCTATGAAATGGGTGCAGAAAGATCTAAAAAACTACTTCCTATTTTTGATGAGTTTAAAGGGAAAAAAGGAAGATTATCAATACAAACTAATCCTAAATATTATAGAGATACAGGAAAAATGTTAGAACAAGCAGATATTCTAAATAACTTAGGAAAAAATATGCAAGTAAAGATGCCGGCTTCTGAGGCAGGAATCAATGCAATGGAAGAAGCAACCTACAAAGGTATAAGTATCAATGCGACTGTTTCTTTTACCGTGGCTCAAGCAGTTGCTGTTGCTGAAGCTGTTGAGAGAGGCATAAAAAGAAGAGAGGCAGAAGGGCTTCCAACAGAGGAAATGTCTCCAGTATGTACAATTATGATTGGAAGAACTGATGATTGGCTCAAAAAATATACTAATGACAATGATATCCTTGTTGATCCTGAGTGCCTCGAATGGGCAGGGGTGGCTGTTATGAAAGAGGCTTACAGGATTTATAAGGAAAGAGGCTATAGGACAAGATTGCTATCTGCTGCTTGCAGAAATCACCATCATTGGTCACAATTAATTGGCGGAGAGTTATCGATGACAATTCCCTACAATTGGCACTTGAAAATTAATGGATGTGATGTTGAGGTGAAAAGCAGAATTGATGAACCTATAAAGCAGGAATATATGAACGAATTAAATAAGCTAAGTGAGTTCAAAAAATCCTTTGATGAAAAGGGCATGACACCAGCAGAATTTGAAAAGTATGGTGGATTCAGAGCTACTGTCGCAGGATTTATCTCAGGCTATGATGATTTGGTTAAGTTAGTTAGAGATTATATGATTTAATAAGTAAAGAAGCATGAATGCAATAATAAAATGCCCTAACTCTACTAAGTAGAGATTCTCCACAGATATTTTTCGTTTTTTGTGACTGAAGTGGGCGTGGAGGTAAGAATGAAAATTAAACAGACTGCACCATTAATTCTACTAGCTATAATATGGGGAGCATATTATGTAGCAAGCCAGAGGGCAGTATCACAAATGTCTGTGTTTACTGTAGGTATAGCTGTCAGATTTTTGACTATGGTAATACTAACTATAATAATGGCTAAAAGGAATGAATTAAAATTACTTTTTCAAACAAAAGGAATTCTTCCTAGACTTATTTTGATTGGAATTTTAGGATTTTTACTAGACCTCACTGCTTTTATAGGTCTCAGCTTTTCCCATGCTGGAAGCGGTACGGCTTTATTAAAATGCGATATTATATTTGTAAATTTAATTTCTGTAATTATTTATAAAGAAAAATTCACCAAGCTTGATTGGGGATATACTGCTATAATGCTTTTTGGAGTGCTAATGGTAATGGGCATTGATATAACAGAGTTACGCTTTGGAAATAAGGGAGATATATTCTTTATATTAAGTGCACTGTTTGTTTCTATCAATGCATTTGTGATAAAGAGCGTTCAGCTGGACAAAAAGAACCCTGCAGCAGATAATGTGGTTGCGTACTATAATAATTTTATAACAATGATTTTATTTACTATTTCGGCTATTTCTATGGGTGTTTTTGGACAGCTGAAGCTATTAACAGAAAACAAGTCTTTATTGATAGCTACATTGTTTGCAGGTCTTGGACAAACTCTGATTTATATTGTATACTACTATAATTTAAGACGCTTTCCTGTCTGGATAGTAAAAGTATTTTTACTATTAATGCCTGTAGTAGCGGCTGTAATAGCATTTATTCTGTTTAATGATGTTATGGTTACAAGCCAGTATATCGGAATTGCAATAGTGTTATCAGGTGCTTTTGGAATACTGATAGAGCAAAAGAAGAAAGCTGAAAAGAAAGTATTAGCAAGCGGTAATTGAATATTTATGGTGAGCAACTAGAAAAACCCACTGACTTAATGTCGGTGGGTTTTATATTGCTCTGAGGAAGTAAAAGATTAATTCTTATCTGTATTTGATAAACCTCCGTTTTGAAAGAAGTGATTAACAATTGTAGAAGCTGGACCAAGAGTTTCCAATTGCAAATTAAAGCGACTAAATGTAACTTTTTTATAGCCTGAATATCGGGATAATTGCAAGTGGAGGTTTGTTCTAAACTTATCCATTTCGAAAAACTCACCATATAATATAACTGATTCGGGATCAAATAAACACATTGAATTTTTAATAGCTATAGCTAGATAGTAGATAGACCTGTTTATTATACTTTCTATTGCTTTGTCGCCTTCTTCATAAGCCTTAGCAATGAGACGTATATTGACATTGTTTATATTTCCGTCTGTAAGTCTGTAAAGAACTGGGGATAGATTTTTTGACATTAATTCAACTGCGTTGCTCTGAATTGCATCAAAGCCAGCTATTGTCTCTAAACATCCTTGATTTCCGCACATACAGACTATACCGTTTGGGTCGGATATTGTATGACCAAGTTGAATTGCATTAAAGTCGTATACGCTCAAAGTGTCCTGATATGTTACTCTTGCAGCACCAACGCCTGGGCCGTATTTTATAAATAGCATATTATCAGCATGCTCTAATTGAGAGAAGAAGCTCTCGCCGTGAGCAAGTGAACAGATATTATTGGTTAAAATAATAGGGACATTAAGCTTCTTTTGCAAATAGTCAACAACATTAACATTGTCTTCCCATATTTCATAAGAATTTATGCTGATTCCCTTCCTAGAGTTAACAATGCCTTTAACGCTGATGCCAACACCTAATAATGTTCTGGTTCTTAAAACATCATAGTTTACAAGATCAAGATTAAGGATTTTGCAAATCTTATCCATAATAGCAGTTGATTGTTTATGACAGTCTGCTGTATATATAGTATCCTCAAACAAAATGTTATTTTTTAGATCCATACAAATAATTTGAAACTTATTTCTGCTTATATAAACGCCTACAGCAGCATACTTTTGGCTGTTTATTTCCAGTATTATCTCTTTTCTCCCCTTACGGTTATTGTTTTGCTCTACGTAAGATTCAATAAGAATACCTTCGTTGATTAGGTCAGTTGTTATCAGTGTTATTGCAGCTGGTGTTAAATTGAGCTTGTTGGCAATTTCTTTTCGAGAAATTCCTCCGGTACGATAAATTAAATTGAGAATAGAACTTCTGTTTTTAATTTTTACACCAAGCATATTGATTCCATTAGTTTTATTATCCATAGAGTCACATCTTTTCTTCTATAAGTCTGTTTAGTATTTTATTTCTATATTATAACCTATTATTCCTGAAAAAGCTCCTTTTGAGGCAGGAATACTTTCTTGATGTGCAATAAGCCATTTATTTTGCATCCATAGTAGCTTATCTTCATCGTTTTTTGGTATTGGTAGCTTACTAATTGGTTCGTTTGTTCCTTTGGTTAGTACAATTATACTTTTGAAACCATTATCAGAGACTTTACATGGTGCGAAATGAAGGGTTGTGCTGTACAATTCAATGGCTGTATTAGCTGGAACGTAAAATATCTTTGCTAATGAGCTTAGATATTGATTTTGATTTATATCTCTTATGTCGCCTAATATCAATACTAGATCGGTAATAGCTACATCAATTTCAGAACATTTGTGATATTCAAGTGCATTTAGCTTATTACTATTTCCGTTGCAATATCCGATTTGAAGTGGTGAACCTCCGTAGAAATTGTTAAATAGCTCTTTTGAAAGGTGAGTATCCATTAGCTCGTTGTCACAAGCAACATATGTATTACCGGCTTCAGGTATACTTCTGTTTTGCATAATTTTAATACACTCTGAAAAATCATAGCCTTGAATTACTTTGCCAAAGTCTTTGAATGAGTTATCAAATATACTGTTTATTTCCATTCCAGGGTTTAATTTTTTTAAGTGATTTAACATATATTTCTCCTTTTTTAATAAGAATAAATTATTATGTGAGCTATAGTTGTTTAGTCTTTAAAATATTGTGGTTACAGCACATTGCTTTCAAAAAGGATAATTAATTATAGGGGTTAATAAAATGCTGAGGAACTATCAAACAAATATTATAAAGGCTTATACTTAGGATATCACATGTAAAATAAACTTTCAATATTGGTTGCGATTTTATAGACATTAATCAAAAAATTAGTAAAAACCTTTATTGAAATACCATTATATGCAAAAATCATAGCTAGATTTATTAAAAGATTAAATATATAATTAAAGAATTTAAAAAAATAACCAATATGTATATAAATGAAAAAAATACTTAATATAAATATATATAAAATTATTGTTTTTTATATTTACTTTGTGACAATTATAATATATAATTAATTTCGTAGAGCAGATATTTAGTAATAATGCATAGAATTATGTTAAATTATGTCACATAATACTGCGTAATTCTATAGAAGTAGGAAGTAAAATTTTTTTAATGATTAAATTAAAAGTTTTAATTTAATCTAGCTTATCTAAGAATGTTTGTAAAGTCAGTACAAGCAAAATCATCGGTAACCACTATAATTAAAGAAAAGAGGGAATAATTTATGGGAAAATTTGCAAAACGTATGATAGCAATGTTAATGGCTGTTACTGTAAGTACAATAGCGTTTGCAGGATGTGGGACAAAGGAAGAATCTCAATCTACTAATTCAGCTGTAGGAACTTCAACGTTGAGTACTGAGGCAATCAAAATTACATTTCCAACAATTTGGGTAGGAACTGATGGTAAAGCTCAAGTATTCGGTGAAATGGTAAAATCTTTTAATCAAGAAAATGAGGGAAAGATTCAAGTTACATTGGAAGAATATACTGATTATGATGCATATGAGGATAAGATGAGAACAACAATATCAACTGGTAATGCACCAGATATCTTTACTTTCAAATCATATGCTGATTTACAACTATATTCACAATCAGGAAAATTAATGGATTTAACTTCTTACTTACAGGATAAAACATGGTCTGCTAATTTTGCAGAGGGAGTAATAGCTGCATCTCAATATGAAGGAAAAAATTATAGCGTACCATATGAGAATGCTGTTATTGCAATAATGTATAATAAAAAGCTTTTAAAAGATGCAGGAATTGATAAAATGCCTACAACTTATGATGAGTTATGGGCTGCATGTGAAAAATTAAAAGCAAAAGGTATATATCCAACTACTCAAATGACTAACAAGAATGCTTGGACTTCTATGCTATGGTATTCATATGCTTTAGCTTCAGCAGGTGGAAAGGATGTATACAGCAAAGGCTTGGATGATCCTGCATTCTTAGAAGCAGCAAAGATTATGCAAAAAATGTTCTCTTATACTTCTCCTGATGCTGTAGGCGCAGATGCTACTGTTGTAAACGGTCACTTCTTTAATGAAAGAGCTGCTGTTTATACAAATGGTTCATGGATATTATCAAGAATAAAAACTGAAGGTGTTGCAGGACTTTACGACAATCTAGAAATAGGCGCAGGCTTAGGTTATAACGGTGGTGAATCGGGTGCGTATATAAATGCAGTTCAAGCTTATATTGCATGTGGTAAACAAACTGACCCTGCAAAAGAAGAAGCAATTGTTAAATTCTTAAAATATATAACAGATCCTGATAGAGTAACAGAACTGTCAAATTCATCTGGTTCTTTATTTGCAATAAATACAAAGGTAACTGAAAAAACAGAAAAGCTTCAGGCTACTATGATTGAACAAAGCGCTAAAGCACCATATATGATAGGCACATTTGAGTCAACTATGCCAACTAAGGTTGTAGCTGCTTTCCCAGCTGCATTGGAATCTCTTGTACTTGGAGAGTATACACCTGAACAGTTTATTAGTGCATTAAAAGATGCTCAGTAGGATAAGTTAGAATTATTAATGATAGGCAGATTAGAAATAATCTGCTTATCAATAAAACAGACAGTAGCATCGAAATTATCATGAACTTTCAAATGGAGGCTTTAGCAATGGATGTTAAAAAAAATGACATTATAAAGATATGTATTTTTATATTTCCTGGTCTAGCTCTGTTTATACTATTTTTTATTATACCTGTAGGATATGTAGGTGTTACTAGCTTCTTTGACTGGAATGGTATAACAGAACCTGTTTTTAAAGGATTATATAATTATAAAGATATTTTTGGAGATAAGATTTTTTGGCTCAGCGTTAGAAATAATGTGATTTGGGCTCTTGTGGCAGGCTTAATACAAGTTCCTCTTGCATTATTAATGGCTTTGATTTTATCAAAAAAGCCGTTTGGATGGAAATTTTTCAGAACAGTGTATTTTTTCCCTCAGGTAATATCAGGTATAGCATTAGCAATGCTATGGTCGGCAATGTACAATAGTCAGTTTGGTTTAATTAATGGTTTGCTAAGAGCAGTAGGACTTGGAGAACATGCGAAAAACTGGCTTGGAACAATAGATACAGCTTTTCCTGCTATGTTAATTTATTGGGTATTTTATATAGGATATTATATGGTAATAATGCTTGCTGATATTACGAACATAGATGAAGCTTATTATGAAGCAGCTCAGATTGATGGTGCAAGTGGAATAATGCAGCACATTCATATTACTATTCCTTTAATAAGAAGTTCCTTTCAGACATGTGTAACTTTAGCAATGATATTCGGGTTAAGAACATTTGAGCAGGTTTACTTGTTAACAAACGGTGGTCCTGCAAATAGAACTTCAGTACTAGTACTTTATTTATATAATCAAATGAAAACCAACGATTATGGTGGAGCTAATGCATCTAGTGTAATGCTTATATTAACTGGAGCATGCGTTATATTAATAATTCGAGGTATTTTTGCAAAAATTAATAAGAAGTAAAGGAGAATGGGAACTATGTCTAATAGAAGTACTATACAAGAACTGCGTATAAAGGATATTATTCTTTCTGTTTTAAAATGGGCATTAATTATATTCTTTGCAGTATATACACTATTCCCGTTAATATGGCTGTTTATTACATCATTAAAAACTAATGCGGAATATTTCAATAATCCATTCTCCTTGCCAGCAGTACCTCAGTTCCAAAATTATGTAAATGCATTTACAAAAGCAAACTTGGGGAGAATGATTTCAAATTCTGTTATAGTAGCTATAATTGCAACAGCAATAAATATAATGGTTGCATCAATGTTGTCCTACTGTATTTCACGATTTAAATTTAAAGGAAGAGAAACTATTTTTACCTTCTTTTCAGTTGGTGTACTGGTGCCTCTTAATGCTTTAATGGTTCCTTATTTCACTATATTCAGTAAAATAGGACTCTTAGATTCACTTGCATCATTAGTAATCTTATATGCTGCTATAGGCTTACCTATATCAACATTTATTATTAGAGGTTTTATGGCAGGTTTCCCGACTGAAATTGAAGAAGCAGCGTATATCGACGGATGCGGATTTTACGGTAGATTTTTCAGAATGGTATTGCCTTTAACAAAAACAGGTTTAGTAACTGCGGGTACTTTTGAATTTATTACATGTTGGAATGAATTTGTATATGCAAATCTATTAACTTCATCACCAATGACAAAGACAATACAAATAGGTATAAGATATTTTACAAACCAGTTTACAACAGATTATGTTTCTATGTATGCAGCAATAATAATCAGTATTGCACCAAGTATTATTGGTTATATGCTGTTCCAAAAGCAAGTCATTTCAGGATTAACAAGTGGTGCTGTTAAGGGATAATTCGAAAAATTATGTTAACAAACCAAAGAGCGTTCTCAAAATGTGTACCACACATAAGTTTGATCTTATAGTGCAATACCAATGTGGAGGGTCTATGAGAGTTTCATCACTTTTATACCTCTATCAAAGCGAAGGGAATGTTTTTAATATGAATTTTGTATTAATTGAAAATGGATTCAAGCTGTTACATGATACTCAGGAAATAATTACGCATACAATGGAAAAGCCTTTTATTTATATAGGGTATGGACAAGAAAAGGTTGATATGTATCGTGGTAATTTTAAGATAGATGATTATGTTATTGAAAGATATCCAATGAAGAATTTCAAAATTGAGCAGCAGGGCAAGAAATATTATTTGAATTTTGAGGATAAGGTAAGAGCTATTTTTGATATTGATGAAGAGAAGGTCATAATTAATTTTGAAAAGCTAGAAAATAACATAAATCGCTTCTGGATACGTATTAACTCAGATGAAACTGAAAAATGTTACGGCTGTGGAGAACAGATGTCATATTTTAATTTGCGTGGCAGGAATTTTCCATTATGGACATCAGAACCGGGTGTGGGCAGAGATAAAAGTACTTATGTAACATGGAGGTCTGATGTTGAAAATAAAGCCGGTGGTGATTACTACAATACTAATTATCCTCAGCCAACATATGTGTCAAGCAAGCATTATTATTTGCATATAGATTCCACAGCTTATGCTGATTTTAATTTTAAAAACACTGATTACCACGAGTTACAGATTTGGGAAGTTCCAAAGGAAATAAGAATTGAAGCAGCACCTAACTTTGTGGATTTACTTAAAAAGCTAACAGATTATTTCGGAAGACAGCCAGAATTGCCAGAGTGGGTGTATAATGGAGCAATTTTAGGGCTTCAGGGTGGAACAGAACGCTCCTTTGGACTTGTTGAACGTTCATTGAGAAATGGTATAAAGGTATCAGGACTGTGGTGTCAGGATTGGGTAGGTCAACGTATCACATCCTTTGGTAAGCGTCTGAATTGGAATTGGAAATGGAATAGTCAGATGTATCCTAATCTCCCTGAAAAGCTTAAGGAATACAAAGAAAAGGGAATCAGGTTCCTTGCATACAATAATCCCTACCTGGTGATGGAGGGGGATTTATATGGCGAAGGAAAGGAAAAGGGATATTTTGCAACACAGCTAGACGGCAGTGATTACCTTGTTGATTTCGGTGAGTTTTACTGCGGAGTTGTTGACTTGACAAATAAGGAAGCTTATGAGTGGTATAAGGAACTAATTAAAAAGCATCTTATTGAGTTTGGAATAGATGGTTGGATGGCTGATTTTGGAGAATATCTACCAACCGATTTAAAGCTTCACAATAATGTATCCCCCATGTTGGAGCATAATCATTGGCCGGTGCTTTGGGCAAAATGTAATTATGAAGCATTAGAAGAAACAGGAAAGCTTGGAGAAATAGTTTACTTTATGAGAGCAGGAGGAGCAGGAACCCAAAAGTATTGTACTTTACTTTGGGCAGGGGATCAGAGTGTTGATTTTAGCATTCACGATGGTTTGGCAACAGTAATATGTGGAGCACTCAGCAGCGGTATGATTGGTTGTGGCTTGCACCATAGTGATATTGGGGGATACACCTCGTTATTTAATAATTGCCGTACTAAGGAACTGTTTTTGAGATGGGCTGAGATGGCAGTGTTTACTCCTGTTATGAGAACACATGAAGGAAATAGACCTGATGAAAATTTTCAGTATTATGATGATGCTGATACTTTGGAGCAGTTTGGAAGGTTGACAGAAATTTATACAATGCTAGCACCTTATATAAAGGAATTGGTTAAAATTAATTCAGAAACAGGACTACCTGTTCAGAGATCGTTGTTTATACATTATGAAAATGACCAGGCTGCATATGATATTCAGACGGAGTATTTGTTTGGTGAGGATATGTTAATTGCTCCAGTTTATCTGTCAGGTGTTGAGGATTGGGAAGTTTATTTGCCAGAAGACAATTGGGTACATCTTTGGACGGGTGTTGAATATTGCGGCGGAAAAGTAACTGTAAAAGCACCAATAGGATACACACCAGCATTTTATAAAAAGGATTCGAAATTTGTCAGCATATTTGAAGAAATAAGACTAAAGTTTGGCAACTAGAAGTAAAAGATTAAAGAAGATTTTAAAAATCCAACTAAAAGCAAAGATTTATGACATTGTTAATATCCACCAAGAAAATGCATTATAATTTTAAGAATTTAAAAAGGAGTGGTTTTCTTATGAAGAAAATAATGATTTCGCCTTCAAAGTATGTTCAGGGTGAAGATGAACTTAACAACTTAGGTGTCTATGTTAAAGAGTTTTCGGACAGAGCATTGTTAGTCGCATCTAAGGTAGACCAAGCAAGAGTGCAGAATTATTTAGATAGTGCAACTCAAAAGGATTCTTTTGTGCTAGTCTATGGTGAATTTAGAGAAGAATGCACAAAAAATGAGATTGAAAGAATGAGAAAGCTAGCTGAGGAAAATAATTGCGGAGTATTTATTGGATTAGGTGGAGGTAAGGCACTTGATACTGCAAAGGCGGCATCCTTCCTTGCCCAAAAGCCTGTTATTATAGTTCCTACAATTGCGTCCACTGATGCACCTACAAGTAAGCTTGCCATAATATACAATGAGAAAAATGAATTTGAAGAATATTTCCACTTGAATAAAAATCCAGACCTTGTTTTGGTTGATACAGGCATTATTGCAAAAGCACCTGTAAGATTCCTGGTTGCAGGCATGGGTGATGCATTGGCAACCTTCTTCGAAGCTAGATCCTGCATAAGGTCAGGAGCTAATAACATGCCAGGCGGAAAGAGTACAAAGGCTGCCTTTGCACTGGCAACAGCTTGCTTTGAAACATTGATGGAGGATTCAATCAAAGCGAAAGCTGCTTGTGAGAATAATGTTGTAACGCAGGCTCTTGAAAATATCGTTGAGGCAAATATTCTTTTAAGTGGTCTTGGTTTTGAAAGCAGCGGATTAGCAGCAGCTCATTCTATACATGACGGATTAACTGTTCTTGAAGAAACTCATCACTATATGCATGGAGAAAAGGTATCCTTTGGAACAATAGTTCATCTTGTTTTGGAAAATGCTCCTGCTGATGAATTGACAAATGTTATCGATTATTGTAAGTCAATAGGATTGCCAACATGTTTGAAGGATTTGGGAATAGTTGATGTCACTGAAGAAAAGATAATGGCTGTTGCACAGGCTGCAGTGGCACCTACAGAAACCATACACAATATGCCTTTCCCTGTTACAGCAAAAGATGTATATGCTGCAATACTTACAGCTGACAAGTTAGCTCAATAAATCAACTTTCCAACAAAAAATCAATGGTATTGGTTCAATCTAACATTCCATTAACAAGTTTGAACACCTACAGTATTAAGATGTGAAGGGATAGTCAATAAGGAAATACTAGTGTATTCATTCTTAGAATCGGGAGGTAACAATGAAGAAAATAATTAACAAGGTTGAAGATATAGTTATAGAGATGTGCAAGGGTATTGTAAAAGCTCATCCCGAATTGGCTTTTAATGAGAAATATAAAATTATTACAAGAAATGAGCTTAATAAACAAAAGGTAACTTTAATAAGTGGTGGTGGAAGCGGACATGAGCCTTCACATGCTGGTTTTGTTGGTAAAGGTATGTTAGATGCTGCTGTTTGTGGAGATGTATTTGCATCACCTTCTACAATGCAGGTATACAATGCTATTTCTAAAACTCAGTCTGATAAGGGCACGCTTTTAATAATAAAAAACTACTCGGGTGACTGCATGAATTTTGATGCAGCCGCAGAGATGGCTGAGGATGATGACATAACTGTTGAGAAGGTATACGTAAATGATGATATAGCTGTAAAAGATAGTCTGTATACTGTTGGCAGAAGGGGAGTAGCAGGTACTGTATTTGTACACAAAATAGCAGGTGCGGCTGCAGAGGAGGGCTTGGAACTAATACAGGTAAAAAATGTAGCTCAAAAGGTAATTGACAATGTTCGTACTATAGGCTTTGCTTTAACATCCTGTACTGTTCCTGCAAAGGGATCTCCAACCTTTAAAATCGAGGAGGATGAAATAGAATTTGGTGTGGGAATACACGGAGAACCTGGCATAGCTCGTGAAAAGCTTGCTACAGCTGATGAATTAGCTGCTAGAATGATTGATTTGCTTTCAGCTGATTTGCCTTTTAACTCTGGTGACGAGGTTGCGCTGCTTATAAACGGATTAGGAGGAACTCCATTACAGGAGTTGTATTTATTCAACAATTCAGTAGTAAATGCAATGAATAATAAAAATCTTAAAATATATAAAACCTTTATTGGAAATTATATGACATCGATAGACATGGCAGGTGCTTCTATATCACTATTAAAGCTGGATGATGAGCTGAAGAGATATTTGGATGCGGAGGCTGCTACACCGGCACTAAAAATATAATTTTAGAAGGGATTATCTAAATATGTTGAATGTTAATAATATTATAAGCTTAGTAGAAAAAATGTCTGATATTATAATAGAAAATGAAGTGTATTTTTGTGAGCTGGATTCTGTAGCAGGTGACGGGGATTTTGGAATGTCAGTTGCTAAAGGCTTCAAGCAGTTGAAGCAGGATTGGAACGAGCTTTCAAAGGATGATATTGGTGCTTTTCTTAAAGATTGTGGTATGGTAATTACTGAATACTGTGGAGGAGCGTCTGGACCAATTTGGGGTTCTGCCTTCAGAAGTGCTGCAAAATATGCTGCAGGAAAGAAGGAGTTAAATCTCTCCGAATTAGCACAGATGCTGCAAAATGCGGTGGATGGTATTCAGAAAAGAGGAGGAGCAAAGCTGGGAGATAAAACTTTGCTTGATGCTTTGATACCAACAGTGGAATCTTTGAAAAACAGTGCAGAAGCAGGAGAGGAAATGCTTGCTGCAATGAAAAAAGGTGCTCAGGCAGCTGTGGATGGAGCTGAAAAGACAAAAGAAATGGTGGCATCTAAGGGAAGAGCAAGCTATGTGGGTGAAAGAAGCATCAATTATCCTGATGCCGGTGCAGTTGCAATAGGTGTAATATTTACTGGAATAACAAAGGACTTAACTATATAAAATAATTTATAAAAATATCTGATGTAAAATATTAACCTATGAATAGACTAAGCTCATTCATAGGTTTTTTGTTTTGTTTGAAAACTTTAGTAATGTGTGACAGCTGTAACAGCGCTTTTTTTAGATACTATTTTTTCTGTGTGTTGGGATTTCCTGCTGCCATAGCACCACGTGGTATGCGCTTTTGATCGCCTAAATCCTGTGTGTTGGTAAAATTTTCAACGCCGTCTGATTTTGTACTCTTGTTTTTTCCCATAATGTCCTCCGTTAGTTAAAAGATAGTTTTGTAATTTGCTCTAATTCAAAATACTAAATATTCAATTAATAAAGTTGAGTTTATATCCCTCAATGTACTGTACCATTATTATTAGCCAATTAAGAAGGATTATTCAAACTTATATATTAATAGTTTTTTTGGCGATTTAATATAAATATTTATTTCATTCTGATATAATATGTTAAGTGATTTATTAAGAATCCAGATTATGGTCAAAAATAGTAATAAATAAATTGGAGAAATAAAGATGAGATCAAAGAGAACAAAGAAAAATAGTTTACTTCCTGCATTGGTAGTATTTACTGTAGTGTTAATTATTGCATTTACAGCATTGGTACTTATGTATTTTGGAAAAATTCCAGGATTAAAAGTCAATGGTACAAATCAGCCCGCAGCAACTTCTTCAATCATATCAGGGTCTGAAACCAGTAGTGTTGCTGATTCTACAGTAGCACAGCAGACGGCTGAAGAGACAACTGAACCGGAAGATGAGCCTGCTGAAAGCACAAAGCCAGATGACCTTATTATATCGTGGAAGAATCCTGATAGCTTTGTTGCAAAAAAAATTATGGGTGATGGTTCTCAAAGAAAGTCCTTCAAGGACGGCGGGAATATACAGTTTTGGGCACTTGTGAATAATAAGCCTGTAAAAGGCTACAAGGCCCCCTACAATATAGCTTTTGGCTCCCCCAAAATGTATTCAGAGCTTGAAGGAGTAACTACATTCAGGGGAAATAATTATAGAACTGCTCCAGCTTGGGGAAGTAGCAGTGTAAAAGAAAAGAAACTGGAAATAGTATGGACACATGATATTGGAGCTGTTTCAGGAGTTGGGAGTTACTGGCCGGGTGCTGGATGGACAGGACAACCTCTTCTTGTTCACTGGACAGAAGAAGTTAGAAAAATAATGAATATTAATGAAGATATGAAATCAAAAGACTTAGTTGAGGTTATCTATCCTGTATTTGATGGAAATGTATACTTCCTTGACTTAGAGACAGGGAAAGCATCAAGACCAAAGATGAACATTGGATTTTCTACTAAGGGAACAGGAATGGTTGATTCTAGAGGATATCCTCTTTTCTATTCAGGACAAGGCTTGAATGAGAACAATGGCAAAAAGGGTGCTTTTAGATATAGAATATTCAACTTGATAAATCAAAAGGAGATATTTTCACTTCCCGGTAATGACCCTGTTGCCTTTAGATCATGGGGAGCAAATGACTCTTCAGCACTTTTAAACAGATATACAGATACACTAATTAATTGCGGTGAAAATGGATTAGTATATAGAGTGAAATTAAACACAAATTTTGATAAAGGGGCTGGCACTATTTCAATTAATCCAGAAGTAACTAAATATAGATATAAGAGTAGCTATAGTTCTAATCAAGGAATAGAAAACTCACCTGCAGTTTATAAGAATCTTATGTATTTTGCTGATAACGGGGGAACTATACAGTGCCTTGATATAAACACTCTTGAGCCAGTCTGGATATACAAAGCAGGTGATGATACCGATAGCACCATTACTATAGAAGAAACAAAAGAAGGAGTATTCTTGTATACTGCTAACGAAATTGATAAGAGAGGCAAGGCAGGTTCAAGAGCAGATTGTAACATCCGAAAGCTCAATGCACTTACAGGTGAGCTGATTTGGCAAAGGGACTATTCCTGTGCTTACCAAAATTATATAAATGGAGGTGCTTTAGCAACCCCAGTGGTTGGTAAGAATGATATAAGTGATATTGTTATATTTAATGTTGCATTAACAGGAACAACTAATGATGGTACACTGGTTGCTATAGACAAAAAGACTGGTGAAGAGGTATGGAATAGGAATCTTAAGGCTTACAGCTGGAGTTCACCTGTTGATTTTATTTCTGATGATGGAAAGACTTATTTGATTTTATGTGACTTTTTAGGGGATATGCATTTAATTGACCCCAAGACAGGACAAGATTTGGATAAAATCTCTGTAGGTGGAAATGTTGAGGCATCGCCAGCAATTTATAATGATATGGCAGTTGTAGGGACTTATGCAAAGAAAGTGTATGGTGTAAAAATTAAATAATCAACTTTCGAATGAAAAGTTTAGATATGCTCAAGTTTATCAATGGTTTGTTGTTCAGTAAACTAACTTGTCTTATAAAATTATTTGACTTTTCATTTGATAATGCTACCACACCTTATATTACTAGACTTTTATCAATATATTACTGCGAAAGTTGATTTAAATAGCAATGATTAAAAAAAGGAGGTTATAGTCCATGCCTGTGCTTTGAATTTTCAAGCGGAATTTAGGGCGTGGAAACACTTATGAGAAGACATAGAAGGAAAGTAACAAATAGATTAAAGGTAATATTAACAGTTTTATGCTTGGCAGTAATAGCTGCAGGACTATGGATAGTAGTTAACAACAAGATTGATTCCGATAAAAACAGCATCCAAACTTCTAATACATCTGCTGTTGCAGATTCTACTGAAACAATAGAAGAACCTGAGCCTGAGCCAGTTGCAGACCCTATTCCTGAGGAACTGACAGATCCTGAAAAGTTAAAAAGCTCATGGACTGAGGAATCAACCTTTGATGGTGAAAAAGCATTTTCTGAATATGCAATTGAAAATAAGCTTCCAAATGGTACTAGCATGATATCCTGGATTTTTAGGAATAATACTCCCCTCAATTCTTTTTCGGTTAAGAAAAAGAATATGATTGAGTTTGGAGCAGGCAACCAATACTCAGATGTTGAGGGCGTAACTGCCTTCAGAGGCAACAATTACAGAGATAGTGCTTCTTTTGGAACAAGAACAGTTTCACAGAAAAAGCTGGATATTGTATGGGAAAAAGAAGGGCTTGGAGAAATTGCAGCTCACAATAGTAACTGGCCTGGAACAGGCTGGACTGGTCAGCCACTCATAGTTCATTGGTCAGATGCAGTTAAAAAGCTGATGAATATAAATTCTGAAATGAAGGCAAAGGATTTAGTGGAAGTAATATATCCTGCCCTTGATGGTAACATATATTTTTTAGATTTAGAAACAGGTAAGGACACTAGAAATAAGATAGAGATTGGGTATCCTATAAAGGGAACAGCGATGGTTGATCCAAGAGGATATCCTGTATTGTATACCGGTATGGGCATAAATGAGAATAATGGTAAGTTTGCAGAGTATAAGTACAGGTTTATAAGCCTCATTGACCAAAAGGAGATTTATACAATATTTGGAAGAGATCAAGCGGCTTTTAGAGGCTGGGGAGCAAATGACAGCTCTGCACTATTGGATAAAAAGACTGATACCTTGCTCAATTGCGGTGAAAATGGATTGGTATATAGAGTAAAGCTGAATACTAAATTTGATGATGCTTCAGGAAGTTTGACAATGGCTCCTCAAATAACGAAATACCGTTATAGAAGTCCGTATAATGACGAGCAGGGTATAGAAAATTCACCTGCAATTTACAAGAACTTTATGTACTTTAACGATAATGGAGGTACAATGCAGTGTGTTGATTTAAATACCTTAAAGCCAGTTTGGATATATGAAACGGGTGACGACACTGATTCTACCACAGTAATAGAGGAAACGGAAAAAGGTGTATTCCTCTATACTGCAAATCAGGTAGATAAGCGTGGCGAAGGGGGTAAAAATCCAAAGGCAGACTGCAACATTAGAAAATTTAATGCCTTGACTGGAGAGCTAATATGGCAAAAAGACTATGAATGTGTATATAATTATTATATAAATGGTGGTGCTCTTGGAACCCCTGTTTTAGGCAAGGATGACATAAGCAATATGGTTGTTTTTAATATATGCTTTACAGGCTCAAATACTGATGGGACAATGGTTGCCCTTGATAAAAATACTGGTGAAGAAATTTGGAAGAAGAAGCTTGCAGCCTATAGCTGGTGCTCTCCTGTTGATTTCAAAAGCTCTGATGGTAAGACATACATGGTTTATACTGATTATGCAGGAAATATGCATCTAGTAGATCCTATGACAGGTAATATATTAGATTCTGTATCACTTGGCAAAAATATAGAGTCATCACCTGCTATTTACAATGACACCATTGTTGTAGGCAGTTATGCAAAAAAAATATTCGGAATAAAGGTACGCTAAATAACAAATTCTGTTATTATTCAGACAAATTTATTACTGATTGAGTAATATAGATATAGAGCCTATGTGCATATAGTTTTTTGCATAATCAATGTGTCAGTCAGACTATTCGATGGCTCAAAAAAAATGAGGAGAGAAGCAAATGAAGATTTTAAGAGGAATATTGAGCTGGCTTGGAACAGTTTTGTTATCGGTGGTTGTTGCATTATTTATAATTATCTTTCTGTTTCAGCCAACAAGCGTAAGCGGATCTTCAATGGAAAATACTCTGCATGATAGAAATAAAATAATAATAAATAAAACCCAAAATATATTCCATGGAGCACCGGATTATGAAGATATAGTTATAATAGACAGCAGAGTAGAACGTAAAAGAACATTTTGGGACAGCGTTATTGAACCGTTGAAATACAATGTTTTTGTCACAAAGATTACAGGAAATATTGATGAAATATTTTGGGTAAAAAGAGTAATTGGAAAAGAAGGAGATGTACTTGAATTCAAAAATGGGAAAGTAATCAGAAATGGTATTGAATTAGAAGAAAGCTATATCAAGGAACCAATGTACTATGAATCAGATGAAAAGGTAATTGTACCGGAAAAAAGTGTATTTGTTATGGGAGACAACAGAAATAATAGCTCAGATAGTAGGGTTATTGGATGTATACCTTTAGATCATGTAATAGGTAAATATTTATTTAAAATGGGCTTCTAATATAACGATGATTGCAAGAATTACATATATTTGCAAAGGAGGTGCCTGTTCCTTTTTCATGTTGATGGTTTGAAAATTTGAGAAATGGATATACTTATGGAACCATTATGTGTATATAAGAAGAATTATAGCGTTACGTATGGAGATTCAGATTATTATAAAAAACTAAAGATTAGCTCTCTATTTAATTATATTCAAAATGTTGCGAGTCTTCATTCAGAGAATATGGGAGTTGGCATTGACGATATTGGCAAGGTACATGGTCTCGCATGGGTAATAGTCCGTATTATGGTTGATATTATAAGATTACCTATATGGAACGAAGAAATTTATATTGAAACCTGGCCTGCTATGCACAAAAAATTGGAATTTGAGAGAGACTTCTGTGTTAAAGACAAGGAAGGAAATATATTAATAAATGCAACGTCAAGCTGGGTTCTTATGGATATTGAAAAACGTGAAATAATTAAGACTGATTCAATTGACATTAAATATCCGCCTTTAATAAAGGAGAGAGCTATAAACAGGCGAATGGCTAAGTTAAGACCTAACGGCGAATTAGTATTTGTATACAACAAGAAAATAAGTTATAGTGATATTGATATTAACGGTCATATGAATAATTCAAAATATGTAGATTTTATTGCAGATTGCTTTCCTATGGAAAAACATTATGAGTACATAGTCGAAAATGTGCAGGTAAATTATGTTTGTGAAGCTCTTGCCGGAGATATAATTAATTTCTATAAGGATATTTCTCAACTTGAGTCTGGAATTGTTTATGTTGAAGGTGTTAGTGCGGAAAAGGACAAAGTGTATTTTAAAGCCTGCATTACAGTTAGGAGGAACAATGAATAAGGATAAAAAACTAATAGTTATAGTTGGGGTGCTGTTTGTTTTTATTATTGTGCTAATAGCTTTACTTATATATGCTACAAGCCCATATTTTAATAACGTAGCAGGTGATACTTCTATTTCAACAAATTCTAATTTGAACCAGACAGCAGATTCTACTTTGGAGGATTCACAGCAAAGCGCGGGTGAAACCAGTTCAATTGAAGAAAAAGTTGATTTGCAGTTATATTTTTATGATGCAGATGATTATGAAAAGCCAAAAGAAGTAATTACAGTAGCAGTTGATAAAAAGTTATATCAAGACAATATTACAGAGGCTATTAACAAGGTCCTTGAATTAACACCATTGAAAATAAATAAGGCTGTAGTAAACGGAAATCTAATAACAGTTGATCTTCCGAAGGAAGTAGCACTAAAGTTTAATAGTGGAAGTGCTGGAGGCATAACGTATACTAACATTTTAGCTATGACCTTATTAAATTTGACTGGTATTGAGGAATTAGAAGTTACTGTTGATGGGGTAAAGGGTATAGAAGCTGACCATTTTAACTTTAATGGAAAATTTGTAAAGGATGAAAAGGGTAGCAAATACAAGTTTAATGAGTCAGATACGCTAAGCCATGAAATGGAGTTTTAAATTATCATAATGAAAGAATATGAGAGGGTTGTTGCAAGCTAGATAAAAGCAATATACGTATAGAATAAATGTTTAATAGTACAAAGGTATTATTATATGAATTCTGATATTGCTGATGTTTCTGCAACGACCCTTTTTAAGAACGTAGGAAATTCATGTCAAAGTCGTGGAAGGTACGTATGAAGAGAAAAATTACTAAGCTTATATTTCTAGCTGTAGCTGTTTTTGGTATCATTGATACTATTATATTAGCAACAAGAAGCGGAAACATAGATACTGGTATTTTGCTTCCTTCAATTGGAGGAGCTTTTATTATATTTATAATGATATTTATTAGGACGAAGCACTATAAGAAAAGACTCAAGATTTATAATAAGATAGGAAAAGTTTTTCTTGGGTTATTCATAGTTTGGTTTATTTCCTTTGTTGTGCTAACAAGTGTAATTCTTACTTCTGCTATTTCGCAATCAACTGAAAAGGTTGACAGTGTAATTGTTCTTGGTGCTGGGTTAAAGGGAGACAAGCCTACATTGGTATTACAAGAACGGTTGAACTACACTATTGACTATTTAAATAAGAATACAGATGCAATTGCGATAGTGTCTGGGGGGCAGGGAGTTGGAGAAATAATTACTGAGGCAGAGGGTATGAAAAGGTATCTGATAGCACATGGCATATCCGAGAATAGAATAATTAAAGAAGAGAAATCAACTAGTACATATGAAAACATGATTTTTTCAAAAAAGATTTATGAGGAGGCCATAGGTAAAAAACTTGATAAAGTAATGATTATCACAAATGATTTCCATATGTTCAGATCTAAACATCTGGCGAGGAGGGTAGGGCTTGAACCATATGGTATTAGTTCAGGTACTCCCTGGTATATATATCCCAATGTGCTTTTAAGAGAATATCTTGCAGTATTTAAATCACTTATTTTTGATAGATAGCAGCTAGAAAATATAAGTTGTTCAAACAGGTGAGTTTTCGAGCAAAAGACCTTCTTCTAAAAAGGAGGTCTTTTGGCTGGCTCATTACAAATTAATTTAAGGTTTTTATCTGTTAAATAGACTAAATTTTTTCTCTTCCTTATCATATACCATTGGCAGTACAAAAATTATTGAGCATATCATAAGAATCGATGAAATAATAAATAAAATATGAAAGTTGCTAATAACTTGACTGCCAAATAATGCACTATTAATCTTAAAAATTATTCCCTTAGAGCCTTCCATAAAAGCTCCTGCGCAAACATAAGATATACCGCTGGAAGTAGTTGTAATAATCGAATAGTTAGCTAAAAACATAGATCTGTTTTTTTCAGGCGCAAGCCATATGGAAAAATTATTTGATAATATCATAATTCCTTGGCTGAACAGTCCAAATATCAGAAAGCTGATTGACATTACAACAATGTAGCTAGAAGGAGTTGCAATACACCACAGCAGTGGCAATACACAAACAAAGTAACAGCATATACGCAGGAGTGGTTTAGTACCATACTTGTCAGAGAGCAGACCAATTTTGTTAATAAAGAATACTGTTGTAATTCCAGCTAAAAATTGTTGGAATATTGATATTGTGAAATAATCTATTTTTAACTGTTCAATCATATATATATTTAAAAATGGTATTGAAAAATTAAATCCAAAATTCCAGAATGAAATAAATATAATTAACTTTAAGTAATTTCTATCTTTAAAAGGTTTAATAAGCATAGAAATAAATGAGGAGTTTTTTTCTGCTGGGGTCATTGTGGGTTCCTTTACCCCAATAAAACAGCTGGCATCTAAGGCACCAAATATTCCTGCTATTATAAAAACAATTGCAAAGCCAATAAGCGTACTTATATTATCCAGATATTTACCAAAAGCCACTCCTGCAATAATACCTGTTACTGCAGATATTGCTGTTCTTTTACCAAAGAAACTGCCTTTTTGATTTGCAGGAACAATATCTCCCATCCACGAATTGTAGCTAATATTTACTACTGAATTTGCTATAGAATATATGATAATAAGTGCAGTAATTATTATCAAAGCAATTTCTTTATCTTCTTTCGGCACCAGTATAGGTATTAGGACAATGGGTATCCAAATCAGTCTATGTACATAAGCTGAAATAAGAAACATAAGCTTTCTTTTGCCTGTTTTTTCTAAGGCATAGGATGCAAAAATTTGTAAAACGCCTCCCAGATATGGGGTAGCGGCAATGATGCTGTACAATAAGTCGTTTGCGCCTAATTCACGCAAAAATCCAGTAAAGGGTGCACCATTAATGGTAACATAAAATACCCTGCCAAAAATAACAGCAGCGGTAATTAAAAATAAACTTTTTTTGATTTCTTGTTCCGTAAATTTCTCTGTTTTGTTCATAGTAGTATCCTCTAATAAGTATAAGTAAGTGAAAGTAGTTATCAAAAAACAAATCCTGCCAACATAGAACATATTTCGACAGTGGGGGGTTGGGGGTAGCATCAAAACTAATGGATGATATTATAGAAAGATATCATCCATTTTTAAGCCAATATTAATTGGCCTTTTCAGTTTGATGCGAATTAACTATTTATTTTATTTTACAAGGAATAATTAAATTTGGCTTGTCTACTTTTGCGAAATAATGCTCAAATTTTGCTGAAAAATATAGAGGTTATATCTTGAGAAAGCAATAATTTGGTATAGACCGGCTTGTTTCTTTAAAAGCTCGACTTATCATACAAAAAGTAGAGTAGTATATAGTATAAAAAACAATTTGTAATAATATAAATTAAATAACTCAACTTTCCTAGTTGAAAATTGAAGGTGCTCAAAAATATCAATGGTAGGTTGGTTAACAAAGCTATTGATGTAAATACTAGCTTACTCTTGAATGATTGGGTACAACTTATACTAATTTGTATTTAAAACATTTAATCATGCGAATTGTTGTTAGGTCAAAGCCTAAAATAGTATTACAAAGTAGTCTGTAAATTTACAGGGCTCTTTTACATGAAATTACAGGGGGAGTAGTATTGGAAAATTACTTTTTTGCTTACATAGATGATATTCCCAAAGAACTGCAAAGTGGACTTTTCACAGTTCAGCATCTTTTAACTATTGGTATGATAATGTGTTCATGGATAATTCTAATTTTGATATTCAAAGATAAAGGTATTAAAGCAAAGTGGAGGTTTATGGGAATAACCAGCTTGTTGCTTACATTGCTTGAGGTGGCTTTGATGATTTGGTACAAGAGTGTTGGACAGTTCTCATTTGGTTATGCACTTCCATTACATCTATGCAGCTTAATGTGTATAATTATGCCTGTAACAGTTTTTACTAGAAATAATTTGCTCATGGAATACTCATATGCAATGGGCATAGCGCCATCTCTAATGACCCTTTTTACTCCAGACGTATATTATTATCCGACTTTTTCATTTATATATATTGAAACAATGCTTGTACACGGTATTATCTGTTTTATTCCTATATTTTTTATATTTGGATTAGGGTTTAGGCCTAATATCCGCAATCTACCTAAAACAATAGCTATACTATTTGGCTTGGCAGTAATGATAATACCTGTCAATCATATAACAGATGGCAATTACTTTTTCTTAAGATATCCTGCAACAGGCTCAATTATGGAGTACTTCTCAAATATAGTAGGTAGTCCGGGATACCTTATTCCAGTATTTTTGGTGGGTTGTATACTTTGGCTTCTAATGTATTTGCCGTTTGTTATAATTGAACAAAGGCAAAAATGTAGAAAGCCAATATATTTGACTCAAAAAAGCATCAAAAGGAGCAAATTAAGCATTTAATAGATATAGTAAACCCAACTTTCCTAATGAATAATTTATCTTTGCTTAAGTTTATAAATAGGTACTGTTTAAGCAGTTTACTGTTGATATATATTGTTTTTTGTTTTGAAACAGATCCTTATTTTAAACAAGTATTTAAATTTTCATTTGGATTTACATAATTAATGTTTTCTTAATCAGATGTTAATTGTCATGTAACAAATATCTGATATAATGAGCATGAATAAAAAGGGAAAATGAATATTTTAACCTTAATTGAATTGATGAAAGGAGGAAGGTACATGTATAAGTTTAAAACAATTAGATGCAGAAACTGCGGTTCTGTTGTATACAATCTGCCAGTAAATGAAATTGATAAATTGAAGTTTACAAATATAAGATGCGAAGATTGTATAGAACATAGTGTTTGTGAAAAATCTGAAATTAAAAAAGTAGTCTAGAATAAAAAATACTAGAATAATTAAAGCTGCTAAACAATTAAAGCAAGATGAAGAAGCTGAAAGATACAAGTTAAAAATTGATGTCCAGAAGTAAAACAATCGCTTATTATAGGCGCTTTTTTTATGTGCTTTTTTGGGCTTTTATGTGATAATAATTTGTACGCTTATAACGAGTAATATTAGTTAAGAAATTGCTAAAGAGAATTAAGAATTTACCTAATTCTCTTTAAAGGCTTTATTGCAGGACCTTCAATTACATTACCTTTGAAATCAAACCTTGATGCATGGCATGGACAGTCCCAAGTTTTTTCGGCGGAGTTCCATCTTAGTTCACAGCCTAGATGTGTACAGGTTGTATCAACGACATAGACACAGCCATCTATATCACGGTATGCACCGGCTTTTTTTCCATCCATCTTAACGGGTTTTCCTTCTTCTAATTCCAAACTGAATTCTTCTGGTAAAGATTTAGTCTTTCCCTCAATAAGATTTTCCACAACATTAAAGTTTTGCACATAAAAGTTCTTAGATAAAACAGGCTTAAGTCTACTTGGTGTAAAGATATAGTCACAATTGCTACTTCCAGACAAAACTAAATCTCTGATAATCATAGCTGCCGAGGTACTACTGGTCATACCCCATTTTGCAAAGCCTGTGGCAACAAATATATTCTTCTTCGTAGTAGTAATATTTCCTATATAGGGAATATCATCCATGACGGTATAGTCCTGTGCTGACCAACGATAAGGAATATCAGCAGCAGAAAATGTATTTTTGGCATATACTATTAAATTTTTATAATGTTCATTTTCTTTATCGTCTTGTCCTGTTTTATGATGCTCTCCACCAATTAAAATAAGCTGTTCATCATTTTCAATTGGCTGATATCTCAACGATCTGGCAGGCTGCTCATAAGATATATACATTCCTCCTGGGAATTTACTTGGCGATTTTGCAGCAACAACATAGGAGCGTTCAGCATACATCTTTGCTGCATACAGTCCTCCTCCGTCATAAAATGGGTACTGGGTAGTAACAATTACATTGTTTGATGAGATACTGAAGTCGCCTTTTATTGAGGTTACACAATTATCAACATGATGTATATCTAAAGCAGTTGTATTTTCAAATATTTGTCCACCTTTTTTAATAAAAATATCGGCTAATGCAAGCAAATATTTTCTTGGATGAAATTGTGCCTGATTATCAAAACAAATAGCTCCTTCAATTTCTATTGGAAGTGGTAAGTTGGATTTATAGGATGCGGGCAAGCCTATAGATTGAGCTGCATTTACCTCTTCTTCAATCTTTGAAATATATTTTTCGTCTTGAGTAAATACATAGTTGGGCTGTCTGCTAAAATCACATTTTATATTATTGTCTGAGACTATTTCATCTATTGTAGAAATGGCTTTTTCATTTATTTCGCCATAAATGTGAGCCCCCTCGTTGCCAATTTGCTTTATTAATTTCGCATATTTTAAATCATGTAGGGATGTGATTTTAGCAGTAGTATGTCCGGTAGCTGCTGCTGCAATTCTATTAGTGTCGATAATAACAACATCAAACCCTTCCTTTTGAAGGAGATAAGCCGTAGTTATCCCTGTAATACCTCCTCCAACTATCAGGATATCGGTTTTTATATTACTTGCAAGTTGAGGATAGTTTGTTTTTGGTGTTGAAGCTATCCAAAAAGATTCTGGTGCTTTAATAAAAGTTTTTTCTACTAAATTTTGTGGCATACTTAGTCTCCTTATTGCAGGCATTTGGCAACAAATCAATATTCTCCTGCTACCCATAGATTTTTGTGCGAAATGAATAACAACTTTATTATTTCCAGGAAATAAAAAAATATTATTATATACGAAATAGAGGCTATCTCAAATATATTTTTTACATATTTGAGATAGCCTCTATTTTATTTGAATAATTTAACTTATGTTTTTAGCAGCTGATAAAAAGCTTCGCTTTGCTTTTTGAATTCTTCTGAAATTGAACGCCCCTCTTCAAGTACAGTTAAGGCTTCCTCATTTCTTCCATTTTCACATAAAATTACAGCTAAATCGTGGAAAGGATCAGTGAATTTTCTGTCAGATAATTCAATAGCCTTCTTTAGGTGCAAAATTCCATTTTCAATATCACCAAGCTTAGCGATAGATAGACCATACCCCTTATTTATATATGGATCTAAGGGATGCTTTTCAATTAGCTTTTTATTGGCTTCATAAGACTGTTTATAGTTTTCAAGCATAAAAGAAACATATCCGTATAATTTTAATGCCTCTTCATTATCGGGTTCTGCCAAGAGTACTTTGGATAATAGAAGCTCTGCCAGCTGATTGCTGTTATTATCAGCAAATTTCTGTGCCTTTTCAAGCATTATCTGAACATCAGATAGCTTTTCAAATTGGGCTTCTGCTTTCTTTATAGCATGATTATATGAACAGTAAGTATTTTCAGAATAAACTGATTTTCCGATTGTAAGCTTTGTATTTCCGCAGCCACCTAGACATCTATTTCCAAAAAGACATTTTTGACAAATGCCAGATAGCTTATCCTTTGTCATATCACGGTTCCAAGAAAACTTTGTTGGATCCATCCATATATCTATCAAAGATTTTTCACGAATATTTCCTTCAATGAACTCTCTGTTTCTGATAGAAGTACATCCTACGATATCGCCATTATGTAGTATGCCTAGCCCATATTTGCCTGCAGCACAACCATTCCATGAATATTCATCGCCTTCTCGGGCTTTTCTTCTGATTTCAATTTCTTTTTTGTTAAAGTAACCTATACAATCTGCAAGCTGAATTTCAATACCGCCTTTATTCATGGCATTGTAGGCGAAATCTATTAATTCGTCAACATGATGAGGTTGAGTCACCAACTCTGAGTTTTTAGACATATTGCCCATAGGAAGCCCAAGCTGCAGCTGCCATCCGAAAATATGTTTTTGAGAAAGGATATCGTGTATTTCGTCAAGCTCTTTTAAGTTAATATTGTTAATAGTAGTAATTACTGAACAGTTTAAGCCGTTTGCTGTCAAAATATCAATTGCACTCATAATTCTATCATAGGAGCCTTCTTTTCTAATAAAATCATGTGTGTTTTTCAGACCATCCAAACTAAGTGCAACGGTATTTACTCCTGCAGCTCTGGCTTTTTTTGCAATGTCATCGTTCATTAGCCAGCCATTAGTAATCATATTAGGTATTACGCCATTATCGCTTAATCTTTTAGCAATGAGATTCCAGTCTTTTCTAGTCGTTGGTTCTCCACCGGATAGTGTAATCCATTGAAACCCAAGTTTTGCTATATCGTCGCACAGACTTAAAGCTTCATCTGTAGTAAGCTCATCAACAAGTGGATTTTCACAGGATGACCCGCAATGCTTGCATCTTAAGTTACACCCCATTGTTATTTCCCATACTCCTGTAATGGGTCTATACTCTACACTCATTTTATCCTCCCTATTTGATGGGGGGATGCGGATATACTCCGCATCCTAAGTTTTCATAATACCTATAGGAATATTATGTACTTGATACTAATTAAAATATTATCGGTTTAAGAAATTACTTAGTAATGTCTGGTTTAATACCATATAATGGTAGTATTGGACCAGGCTCAATACCATATAGTGGCTTTATTATATCAATTGGAATTTTAATTCCATAAAATAATCTTACTGGTGGATTAATTACAGATGATGAAAGGGAGTCTGAAACATAACCTCCTACCATATCTAATAATTCTTCATCACTAAGCTCAACCATTTTTTTGTTTTCTTTTTCCATACTATACACCTCTTTCAATAAATTTACCTATAGGTATTATGAGCCCCTTTATTATTATATTATGGATGTTATACTTAATAAACAAATTTTTGTTAAAATACTTAAAAATATTTAAATATTTTACAAATTTTTATTTAATATATACAAAGTTAATTGAAAAAAGTCATCATATATCTAATTGGGTTTGAAGATATAATTTTTGTATATTAATTTGTTTGCAATTTGTTTTATCTCTATCCTTACAAATAGAACACGGACCTAATTTGTTTGTGCATAAATATCTGAATTCGCATTTTGTACAAGATTTATCATCTATCTGATTTATTGGCAGTTTTGCTCTGATTTTTTTAAAAATATCATTTTCAAACATTTTTGCCAATGATTCATTTTGTATATTTCCTAACTTGTAATCATCGTTTTCGAAGCATTGGCAAGGAAATACATCTCCATTACTTGTAACAAAAAATGAGGGGTAACAGGCAAGAAGACTAGGAGAATTAGGAGGAATAAGTCTGCCGCCATGACCAAAGGAAAAAATATTAATTTTCCCAGATATTATATTATTTTTTTCGTCTTGTTGCTTGACTTCACCTATGTATGTTTTACGTAAACTTTGAGCCACACTAGTAATATAATCATTTTCTTTAATGGTAAGTAAGTTATCTACTTCGGGATTATCTATTTTACTATATTGGGTCATAGACCAAGAGAGATTACAATGACATAATTTTTTGCTGATTTCATTAACGAGAATATCAAGAGAATTTATGTTTAGTGCA
>JAEZIB010000021.1 GCA_023416275.1 Bacillota bacterium
AATTGGCATGCTTCATTTTTTCATAGGACACAGTTGGTGTTATGTCTTTGAGCTTTTGCCAGCTTTTCCAACCTACTTTACATAAGCCTATTCGACTATCATAATCAGAAAAGACCCATCTCAATAGCTTGTGAAAATGAAAAGGGTATCTAGTATATTTTATATATTCAGCTGGAAGTCCTAAATTAATGGTGTATAGCTCAAAATTTTTCTCTACTACATCCTGTATTTTTCCGGTAATTTGAGTTACATACCAGCAAAAGCCCTGTGAAGTCAGCCAGCTCTTAAGTCTTTCAAACATATAGCCTCTACAAATTTCAATTGTTTCGCCCTGTGAAACTTGCAGAGCTTCAAAGGCTTTGATTGCTATGTCTAGAACATCATCTAGATATAGTTTTTTTTTGAAATTTTCCATGTTGTATAACTCAACAGGTATAATATCAAAATAATATTCATTTGTTTCTGGCCTATAGAAACCTATACAAGTTCCACCAACAAAGCTGCCGCTTCCGGCATCATCTATCTGTATCATAGAAACCTCCATGCCAATTTCGCAAAAATGTGGAAATAATTCATTGGGAACTTCCATTCTTGCAAGGTGCAAAATTTTATAAGAATTACATATAATAACTAAATCTACTCAAGATAACTATAATAATTAGTTTTATTATTTGTATATTTTTCATTTATATTATAAAAATTAAGTTCATCTAATTACAATACAATATAGCACAGAACATGCTTTTATTTACTATAGTTGAACTATGTAATATATAGATATTTGAGACAAATATTATTGTTAACAGTTTGTACAAACTCAATGTATATCAAATAATTCAACTTTCTTAGTTGAAAATTGTAGGTATTCATATTTATGCAATAGAAAGTTAAGTGGGAAATAATTGTAAGAATTTAGTTGGTTTACCTACGCTTCATTGCTATAGCAATTGATTCAAAAAACATTATTTTGCAAGTGCTTGATTTTTATCTTGCAAAAAGGTAAAATGTAGTTATTATATTTAAAAATTAGTTCAACTTTAAGATATTAGATTAATAGAGGGGGTTTTTACTCCCTCTAAATATTTATCTAAAGTAAATCAGACATGAAGACTTAGCTTTATGCTGATAGCAATTGACTTTAATTATATTACATTAAATTTTTAGGCTGGTGAAGTTATGTGTTCACAAAAGAATAATGATTTGTTATATATTATACAACAGAGATATGATGATTTTAGCAAGGGGCAGAAGCTGATTGCCAATTATATTGTTGAACATTACGATAAAGCGGCATATGTAACAGCGGCTAAACTGGGGGAAATAGTTGGTGTAAGTGAATCAACTGTTGTTAGGTTTGCAATTGAACTTGGCTATGATGGTTATCCAAAGCTTCAAAAGGCTTTACAGGAGCTTATAAAGAGTAAATTAACTTCTGTTCAAAGGATAGAGGTATCTTCTAACAGAATAAATGAAGATAACGTTTTGAAAAGTGTGCTACAATCTGATATTGAAAAAATAAAGATTACACTTGAACAAATTGAACTCAATGATTTTAATAATGTGGTTGAGACTATTTTAAGTGCAAACAGGATATTCATTCTGGGTGTTAGAAGCTCAGCTACTCTTGCAAGTTTTCTTGGATTTTACTTCAATTTGATTTTTGATAACGTTAGACTTGTTCATACAACTAGTGTTAGTGAAATGTTTGAACAAATTATGAGAGCCCAATCTGGCGATGTTGTTATTGGAATAAGCTATCCCAGGTATTCAAAGAGAACAATTAAAGCAATGCAGTTTGCAAAATCGCAAGGTGCCAGAACAATCGCTCTGACTGACAGCGTTGAGTCCCCGGTTGCTCAGTGTGCTGATTTATCACTGCTTGCAAGAAGTGATATGGCATCCTTTGTTGATTCTCTGGTAGCACCTCTTAGTGTAATAAACGCACTAATTGCAGCAATAGGTATGAGACGTAAAAATGAGGTGTATAATACATTTGAACACCTTGAAAAGGTTTGGGATGAATATAATGTATATGACAAAGATGACAATCATGACATTAAATTATAACGAGGCAAGATAATGTCCTCCGCTTCTATAAGTGGCGGTTATCGCTTTGGTTTTCAGTGAGAGAATATCTCCCGCCTCGCCTACACGCCGCTGATGTAATGAAATTTTTCTACAATCGAAAAATTTTATTTTGAATATAGGCGTTATAGAAATTAATTGAATAATTGTAGAAGCTTTATTTATTATATTAAGGATTTTTGAAAGGAAAAAGAATGGTTCAAAACAAAGTAATAGTTGTTGGCGGTGGACCTGCTGGAATTATGGCTGCCGGTATAGCTGCACAAAAAGGTAATGAAGTAGTATTGATGGAAAAGAACGAAAGACTTGGTAAGAAGCTGCTTATATCTGGTAAGGGAAGATGCAATATAACTAATGCAACGGATATTGAAGGCTTAATAGAGAATACACCTGGTAATGGAAATTTTCTTTACTCAGCTTTTTATACCTTTTCCAATCAGGATTTGATAGATTTTATGAATGAACTTGGTGTTAGAACAAAGGTAGAACGTGGCGAAAGGGTGTTTCCTACATCTGATTCTGCAAAGGATGTAATGCATGCACTTCAAACCTTTTTAAATAAAAATAATGTAAGGATTATGACAGAATCTGCTGTAAAGAGAGTTCTTACTCAGGATGGAAGAGTTATTGGAGTAGAGAGATTAAATGGCAGTATTATGGAGGCAAATTCAGTAATTCTAGCTGTTGGGGGAATGTCTTATCCAGGAACCGGTTCAACGGGTGATGGTTATGAGATTGCTAGAAAATTAGGACATACAATAACAGCTTTGAAGCCATCCTTGGTACCATTAGTTACAAAGGAATCATGGGTAAGGGATTTGCAAGGCTTATCCTTAAAAAATATATCTGTAAAATTTAAGAATCCAAATGGGAAAGAAATATATAACGATTTTGGAGAGATGATATTTACTCATTTTGGTGTTTCGGGACCTGTAATACTGAGTGCTAGCAGACATTTGCTTTCCTATGACTTCAAAGATATTATACTTTCAATAGACTTAAAACCAGCACTTTCAGAAGAAAAATTGGATGAAAGAATTCAAAGAGACTTTGAAAAATACAGTAGAAAGCAATTTAAAAATTCCTTGGATGATTTACTACCGCAGAAGCTTATTCCTGTAATAACGCATTTGTCGCAAATTAATCCTGAAAAGGCTGTTCATCAGGTTACAAAGGAAGAGAGAAAAAGGTTGGTAATACTTCTAAAAGGTCTAGAGTGTACAATTATTGCTGCAAGACCAATAAAAGAAGCCATAGTCACTGCGGGTGGAATTAAAATAAATGAAATTAATCCATCTACTATGGAATCAAAGAAGGTAAAGGGATTATATTTTGCTGGTGAGATAATTGATGTTGATGCATACACTGGAGGATTTAACC
>JAEZIB010000048.1 GCA_023416275.1 Bacillota bacterium
CAGTCATGCCACTATCCTGGCAAGATTTTATGATCTGAGACCATTGCCTAAGGCGAAACTCATTCTTTGTTTCTGTAATTTTATCCATTTTAGAATGCCTCCTCAGATTTCTTTGGACTTTCTATTAAAGTCGAAAAACTCTAAAAAGTCTAAAGAATTATTTGGATATATTATCCTAAATCCATGATAAAATTTAAAGGCACTGTTTTATTAAGCGCTTACAATACTTTTTCCAATTGCTTTAAAATATCATTGTATAGATAATAGAACTCTAAATATTCAGCTGAGTTACTGTATTCATTACTAAGTTGTTCAATCCTATTATCTATACTTGATAAAATAAAACTTCCAAAATTACTGACATTATTTGTATTAGAACTAAAAGGCATATATGATTCCCTCCAAATTTGAAAATGGAGGGAAAATTAAAAAGTGCGAATAGGTAATAACCCTACACGCACTATAATTGCAAAAATAAACAAAAGCAAGTATAATAATAACTGGTTGCTGTGGTGGACAAAGTCCATACGTGTGGGTGGTCAGACACCTTCATGAGTTTCTAAGTGTTGGTAGCACTTAGAAATCACGGCAACTTTATTTAATTTTCCCTAAAAAGATTATATCATTATGGGATGATTTTGCAAGATATTTATAATTTTATATTTATTAGTTCTCGACTTTAATTACAATGCTTCCCTTTGATTATGATTGTCACACCTTAATTTAATTTTACAAAATTTTTCTCAGCTCACATTTATGTAATAACTCTTTCACCTCCTATTTCTTGACATTATAAGATTAATTAAATTCTCATTTTGTGCTACATTTCTAGGTTTCTAAACCATTAATAGTCCTTTAACTATAATTTCTTTATCAGACGGGGATATATCATGTATTATATTTTTCAATTCTTGTATACTATAACAGGGATATTTACTATGTATGATACTATGACATGTTGGACAAACCATTGCAATATCTTCGGCAAATATTTTTGTCTGTTCTGTCAACTCATATAAAGGAGTTTTATGATGTGCCTCAATTATATTTTCAGCGATACTGCCATATTTGTCGGTTAAAATGCACTCGCACACTTGGCAATAAAAATAACCATAATTTGATTTGAATAACTGCTTACATTTCCGTATAAAGTTCTGTCTACGCTCCTTTTTATAATGGATAATTAATCTTTCCTTACCTTCAATACCAAATATACTTTCATCCACGCCCCAAAATTCATCATCATCCTTTTTATCAATAATTCCATCATCGAATACCTTTCTACGTATTACTTTAAGCCCACTATGCCCCTCTTTTTTAATGAAATTCTGATTTATATTTTCGACAATTGATTTTGTAATACTTTCACTAAGAATTTCTTGTTTTAAATTATCATATCGTTCTCTACCCAAGCTTTCTATATATTTTAAAAATATTTTTTTGTATCTTTCTTTTGTTGTTACTGATTTTTTACCGAACTTTATAACTATACCCCAGTATGTATCAATATCGTTATAGACATCAAAATCTTCAAAAAAAGCATCCATTCGTATGAGGTTATCTATAATACCAAAGCATCTAGCATCTATAAGCCTATTTTTAACTTGAATATTTTTTCCTTGTATAAAATATTCAACAATTGCATTAAAAGTAAAGTCCTTCACAGGCTCATTAGTTGTGTTTCTGCTATCTTTAATCAAATAATCCGAATTAAAATTAACGTTTGCTTTAGAATGTTGTGAATTTCCTCTATCAACCTCTAAAATATTTTTAAGCTTTATAACCCAGAACATAGATTCTTGTGGAATATATAGAGGTAGTCTATTTCCGAATCTATTAATATAAATAGAACTATTATTTTCATCAATATCTTTTTTTTCGTTAAGATTAATAATTTCATTGTTAGATAAACCTTCAAATGCTAATAAAAATGGTACTCCTCCACGTAATTCATTATCACTACATTTACTTAAAATGTCATATAACTGATACCGAGATATAATTTCTCCAATGTTTATTATTGAATGATATTCTATATCAGCTTCTTTTAGTATTGAATGTAAATCAATTTTCTCTCCATTAAACCATTCATAGTAGCTTTTAAAAACAGTTAAATGGCTGTTGAGCGTTTCTGTACTTGAGAACATAGTACTATCATATTCGTTTAGCATTTGAAAGGCATCTTTCCAATCAGATAGTGAAAATTTCCCAATATCTTTTTTTATCAAGTCTTCATATATTCCTATTTGTTTAAACTTTCTTTTGTAATCTTTTTGAGTTGATGGAAGAATTTTTCTTGTATATTCACCATTTATATATATGTCCCTTAATCTATCTTCCAAATACTTTGATTTATACCCATCAACATCATAAAAGAAAAGTTTTTCTTTTTTCAGAGCACTCACCCCCCTAATAGTACATAATTTTATCTTATTAGTTAAATTCTACTATAAATTACTAATTCCTCTATTGATATAAAATAATATTACAATTTTAATTGAGGTTTTCCACTCTCATAACCAGTATTTAAAGGTTTCAAGGCTTATAGTGCTGTAATAAATAATACTGTTTTATGTATCTAATTCAATCTTTACTAAAAGTCCCTGAAAGTTTGTAATCTCGTTCAACACTTTTATCTTTTTGCATCACTATGTACATATATCCTATAATTTAATAGAAATTGTAATATTCGCATATGTCTATAAATCGTATGTTTTCGTAGACGTTTGTTTTTATAAGAAAATAGCAGATATTTACTGATAAATGGGCATAAATGTTCTATATAACTGTCTGTGATATTTGAATATGATTTCGTAGACAGTTATAATTATATCATAATCAATGAAAGGAATTGATACTATGATATATGGATATATGAGAATTAGTACTCAGAAGGAAAAACAGACTACAGACAGGCAGAAAATAACACTAGAACAATATGCAAATGATAATAGATTTACTTTTGATAACATTGTAGCGGAACGCATAAGCGGAACAATTAAAGCACAGAACCGACAAGTATATAGAGACTTAAAGACTAAGACATTACGACAAGATGATATTTTAATAATCACCGATTTGGATAGATTAGGCAGGGATGCAGATGATGTAATTGCCGAATTAAAGGATTTAAAAAGCAAAGGGATTAGAGTAATAGCCTTAGATATTCCATATATGAATGAATATAATAAGGCTCAGGATAGTAGCATATATAATATGATTGTTGATATAGTAATAACTTTAAAAGCACATATGAGCCAACAGGAGAGAGAAAAAACAGTAGAAAGAATTAATCAAGGATTAGATGCAGCAAGAGCCAAGGGAACTAAATTAGGTAGACCAAAAGTAGAATTACCAGATAATTTTATTAAAGAGTATAAGAGGTTTAAGGATGGAAAGTATGGAGATATGACAGCAACAGGATTTGCAAAGATGTTGCGAATTGGAAGAGCAACATTGTATAAGTATATTGATATATATAAAGAAGCAGAAGAGAAGAAGGGTAATTGAACCCTTCTTTTTATTAGTTTGTCTAAGGGTAGAGGGGTATTTTACAAATATCGAATAGGTAATTAATTACATATATTACCATTGCACATTGAGGAATCGACTACAGTTGATGTGAGAACGACTTAGAAATATTAGCATTATTAATTTACATTATATTGCAAATTCGATATTGCAACGATACAATAAAGTAAAATATTGTTAACATGGAGGGGTAAGATTGAATAAACGATTTCAAGGGTTTATAGCTGGTTTTTTAGTATGTTGTTTAATATTAGGTACTACTGTTTTTTCGGCAGGAGTAACAAAAACTATTAAAGCAGTATTTAATCAAGTTACTGTAAAAATTGATGGTAAAGCTATTGGTGGAGATAAAATTAGTTTTAATGGTAATGTATACATAAATACAAAAAGTTTAGCTAACCTTTTAGGCAAAACGTATACAGTTGATAAAACTGGTAATATTGCTATTACAACAAAGAAAAATTCAACAGCTACTAATTCAAAATCATCAAAGGATAAAGAAGTTGTGTTCCCTGATAAGGATTTAAATACTATCATAAGGAAAATCATTAATAAGCCTAGTGGCTCTATTTATGAAAGTGACTTGTTGAAAATTACTGAAATAAACATGTATTTAAAAGAAAATATTTCTAATCTTGAGGGTATTCAATACATTAAAAACTTAAAAAGTATTATTTTAGATTCAGAGGGTGACTTAGAGGATATTAGTTTACTTGCGAATTTAAAGGAGCTACATACTATTATTTTAGATAATAAAAAAATTACTGATATTTCAGCTTTATATAATTTGAAAAGTCTTAAAACATTATCGCTTGATGGAAATGATATAAATAATATAGATATTGTTAAAAATCTTACTGGACTTAAAACATTTAGAATAGCCAATAATAATATAAAATCTCTTAATGGTATAGAGAATCTTGTTAATTTAGAGCAAATATCATTTGGAGGTAATTCGATTTGTGATATATCACTTTTGAAAAATCTATCAAAACTTAAAGAATATTATAAAAGCTTTGAGAATTTAGTAATAACCGAAGATAACAAGTTCTATTTACTTAATTTTATACCTGTGCTAAATAATGAAAATAAAAATTATTTTTTTAATAGAAATAGATTTCAAATTTATATTGATGAAAACAACAAAATATATAGTAATGATTTAAGGTTAATTACTACTTTATTAAATGCATCTGACAAACAGTATAACATTTTAAAATCAGATAATCCCTTTATTGATGGTGTCATAGGCATAAAGAATTATAATTTCAAAGTTGAAACAAACTCTATATACACCAGTATAAACTCAAGTTATCAAGAAGGTAAAATTACTAATATAGAGGGCACATTAGTTTATGAGTATTCTTTAAAACCAAATGAAGAAAAAGGAGTTGTAAAAGTAGGAAGAGAATATCTATATAGCATAGACGATATATTTAAAACATTCGGCATCACCTACAGCATCGAGTTTGATAAAGATAAAAAATTATGTGGATTTAGAATTACTTGTTGAGGAGGTAATAAACATGGATGAAAGACTGAGACAAGCATTAAATGATTTTCTCATTGCAAATGGATACTCGCATAATGAAACTTTTGAAATTGAAGAGGAAATTCCTATCAATTGGGATAATGTTGAAGAATTTGGTGGCAAAAAGTATTTCAAAGAATCAGCGAACCAATTCAGATATTATTCTGACCCAGCATATCTTAAGGAAATACCAAAGGAATATTTTGAACCAAAGACAGAAAAGAAGAATATTATTAAAGCCATTGCTGACGATTTATCAAATGAAGATATTCAAACTTTATTGAATCTAGCCAATATACAATCTAATAAAAAGTTGATAAATGCTATTACAGAGTTGCCTAATATGACGAGAGAATATAAAGTTTTGGAATTCATGGATAATGAAACAGGCTCAGTAAATGTTCAAAATATTGAAGCAACTCTTAATGAACATGCAAAGGATGGGTGGTACATAAAATCTGTTACAACTAACGAAATCGGAAAAAATTCAAAGAGTATAGGTATATCAGGAATCTCTGGTGCTATCAATTCAACAATTGACCAAACCATTATTATTCTAGAACGATTGTTAAAATAATGCATTGTGCTATAAGTATATATGAAAAAATAAATTTAGATAGGTTAGAATCAAAATATAAACTCTACACAAAAAACTGTGGAGGTTACTATGAGATTATAGAAACTACTTTTTATTGAAAGGTTAAAAATATGCCTATTTATTTTGGTGTTAATCTAAGGTTCACAAAATATGGATTCAAAATGACACGACAAAATTATGCAATTATTGATAATAAATCTTCAAATAAAGATTGGTGTAAAAAACATTTTGAGAAGTGTTTATTAAATTATGATTTAAATATCAAATATTTTGCATCATTAGACAAAGAAGAATTTAATAAAGAACTGAATAAATTTTTATTTAAACATAAAGGATTCGAACAAATATATGATTTAAATGAGTATAAAAATATATCGGGATATTATATGTTAGTTCTTGATGAATACTGTCAAGTATATATAGGGACAGCTCAAGATATAAAAATAAGAATTTTAAATCATTGGAGTAAACAAAAACAATTTGACAGATTGATTTTTGGTACTGTAGAAAATTCTATTTTAGCTATTGATAGTTTCAGAGCATATGATACTACAAGGATTTACGCTTATCCGACTACTAATACATTTAATGAGGAAGATAAGTTTATAAACTCTATTTCTCATAAATTTTTATTAAATAGGACAGTAGGAGGTAAATTAGAAAATGGTTTGTTGGAAGCTATTATGAATAGAAAGGTTAGAAAATTAATATGATTAGCTTTCTTGTATATTTATTAAATAAATATATGGTTTTCTTATTTAGAAGATTATTGCTTAGGGGGATTCGTATTTCTTTGTAAAAGACATAAAAATTAATTGAATTAGCGTAAAAATAGTGCTAAAATTAACCCACTGGATTCTTTAAAATTCATATGTAAAAATTATATGAGTCCAGTGTGTGAAAAGTATGAAAATTTATTAATGATTGGTGAAACGCTTTATTTATGCGGATGTGGCGGAATTGGCAGACGCGCTGGATTTAGGTTCCAGTGGGCGACCGTGGGAGTTCAAGTCTCTTCATCCGCACCACGAAAAGAACCAATACTTGGTACAAAGTATTGGTTCTTTTCTATTCTCAAAAAGCATTTGAAGTTATTACTACAAGTGGATGCTGGTTTTTTAAATATTCGTGCTTAATGGAGGTTATCAATTTGAAGAAACAAATAATTATTTATTCTATCTTGATTTTTTTTTGATACAAAGTTTTATTATTGAGTCATATGCGACGACTCTACAGTTTAGAGAAACTATTGCATCTGCAAATGGGCGCATATATGCAATAAATAAGGATGGAGATTTATACTATTGGGGAAAAGCAACATTTAATGATAGTATTGGAGACCAATCAATAGAACGATCCAAGCCAGCTAAATTAATGGATAATGTTATTGGTGTGTATGGAGATTGGTGGAGTGGTTTTGCAGTTAAATCCGACAATACTTTATGGGCTATCGGAGATAGTGGAGATGGAAGAGGTGGCGAAAAAGATGACACTAATCCTCCAGTAAAAATAATGGATAATATTGCTTTGCCATATACAATTTGTCATAACCCATCTACATGGGCTAAAGATAGCGTTAATAAAGCAATTGAGTTAGAATTTGTTCCAGAGATGCTGCAGTCATATTATCAAAAGGGTATAACGCGTAGAGAATTTGTACAAATAATATCAAATTTACTATGTAAAATTTACTGATACAAATGACGAGAATATTATTAATATTGCTAAATTAGGAATTATTAGCGGTGAAGGAGATAATAAATTCAATCCTGATGGATTAAAAGTTAATCATATTTTTTACATTTCCATTTGTTGATTAATACCATATTCTATAATATACTATTTACAAAAATATGCATTGTGAGGTGCAATATGCCAAATGTGAAGATTAATAAAAAAAATGGTTTTATTGAGACAATAACAGCCAAATGGTGGTTTTTAGCACTTATCCCTATATTGTTTTTCTTTTGCCCTCCATACTTGCAAAGGAATGGATATCCTCTAAGTGATTTTTCAAAATGGTATTCAACAATTGGAGAAATAAGCTCTAAAAACTTTACGGGATTTTTTGCTAAATATTCTATAATAATGAATTTAGTAGCCATAGCAGTTGTAATTCTAGCGTTTGTGCTAAAAAGTAAATTCACCCGTGTGTTTTCGATATATATAGCGATAATGATGACTTTTTATGGCATTTCACAAAACACATCATATACAGAACAAAATGGTCTCGGAATCATTACATGTTCATATATTGTACTTCCAATACTATCAGGAATATGGATATGGGAAGCTTTTGTTCGCAAAAATGATTTTAGCAAGCCCAAAAAACTGAACATATGGACAGTAGGTACTTTTTTAATTGCTCTATTTGCTTTTTGGAATCCTATAAATTCCAATACTCTAATGCCTGATTTCAATCCAGCTTATTTTCTGACAAATGGAGGTAACAGCATGTTTTGTACAATGACACCGATGCTTATTGCTGTACTGTTTTTTATATACCCCAATATAAATACAGCTGCACTAAGGGTTACTGGAATAACGGGGGCGACAATCGGGTTTATACAAATTATGTTACACTTAGTGATAATGAGTAAAACCAACTGGTGGATTGGGATAATACATATTCCAGTGTTTTCACTTTCCATAGCTGCTATAATAGTTTCATTCAAGGCAAGTAAGCTTAGCAATACATGACCTTTCCGTTATCTTTTTAACTTTTCAGTCCATATTTCCAACAAAGATAATACCTCTAAAAATTACATATTAATGAATTTACATCATCCAGTTTGCACAATGAATCTGTGAAATTACAAAATTTCACCACTTGTTATAAGTATTGATGATATGCAACATAATGTTATATTGTTTTATAAAAAAATAAAAATAAATTGTATCCTAACGTTGATAAATCACAGATTTATACTTAAAAAATAAATTAAATTTTGTATTTTGCTTTTGGGAAACCGAATCTTTCACGGAAATTTGCTGGAGTCATATTTACATGTTTTTTAAAAAGCTTATGGAAGTAGGTTATGTTGTTTATGCCACACATAATACTTACATCAGATATTTTTATATTCGTTGTAGTCAATAATCTTTTTGCGGTATTCATCCGGCTTTGAATAATATAATCAAATGGTGATAGTCCAATTATACTTTTAAATATCTTGCAATAGAAATTTTTACTAACTCCACACCTTTCGGAAAGGCCTAACAAGGTTAAATCCTCATGTAGGTTGTTATCTATGTACTTTTGAGAAGACTTTATTATTTCATAATTATTTTCAAAAGACCGTGTATTGATTCTTTTAATGGTGTTTTCGGGTGAAACAAGTAAGAGATTTAATATATTCATAAGGTGCGCTTTCAAAATCAACTGGCAATTCTGCTGATTTTTAATAAACTCATTGAATACGGATTGGAATAAGTACTCAATCTCATAATTATAAGTTGTAAGTTTATAAGGTATGTCGTTGAAAAATCCAATATTGGAGAGCATTTCTTTTTCATCTGTAATCCAATAAGGGGAAGAGCTTGCGTAAATACCTTTGCTGGAGATATCATAAAAAGCATCAAACACAATGACAATAAAATAATAACCGGAATATCCTTCAACTATTGTGCCAGGCTCTCTTAAAAACACATCGCCTTTTGAGGCTTTAGTAGTTTCACCGTTGGTAATAATAGTTCCATTTCCTCCTGTAATTAGTTCAAGCTCATAGAATCTGACAACTCTCTTTTCGAAATGGGTTCCCACAGGATAGGGGACATTTTTCTCATTGATGCAAAAAACCTCAATAATATAGGGATTAAATATTGATTGTTTGTCATTAATCATACTACACCAAATCTTCCTTACTAGTGTTTTTTAACAGTACTAATTTTTAATCTTTTATGATGTTAATGCACTTTCCTGTTCTACGCCTCGAATGCTTATTAATTAAATTTTTCTACAATCGAAAAATTTGATTTTAATCTAGACATTATAATGATATCACATAGAGGTACTTCTATGGTAAAAAAGTTTTTAATGATTGAGTAATATATTACAATTGAGTGCTATGTGACAATTGCAAAAAAAGATGTAAGTTTATATAATTAAATTAGATAATATGTAAAATTTACACAGGGGGGAATTTTAATGAAAAAGGTTTTAGCAATTATTTTATCGCTCAGCATTATTATGAGCTTATTACCTATGACTGTCTTAGGCGCTACCAGTCCTCAGGATATGGTAAAAAAGATGGGAATAGGAATGAACCTTGGGAATACATTTGACGCACCAACAGAAGGTTCTTGGTCGAAGGCAGCTCAGGAGTACTATTTTGATGATTATAAACAGGCTGGTTTCAAGCATATTAGAATTCCAATTCGTTGGGATCAGCATACACTTGCAAACAGTCCTTATACTGTTGACAAAAGCTTCTTAGACAGAATTGAAACTGTAATAGATTGGTCACTTTCCCGTGGATTTGTGACAGTAATTAATTCACACCATGATACTTGGCTTATGGATAACTATAGTCAGAATATCGCAAGGTTTGAAAAAATATGGGAACAAATTGCAGAACGCTTTAAAGGTAAGTCGGAAAATCTGGTTTTTGAAATATTAAATGAGCCACATGGTAATATAACAGATAGCCAGATAAACGATATGAACAGAAGGATTTTAAGTATAATAAGAAAGACTAATCCTACCAGAAATGTAATTCTTGGATCAGGTTTCTGGAATAGCTATAATACATTAAGTTTGTTGGAAATTCCAAACGACCCAAATCTTATTGCAACTTTTCACTACTATGATCCATACACTTTTACTCACCAGTGGCAGGGTACATGGGGAACCAAAAATGATATGGACGCCATAAATATGGTTTTTAATCAGGTTAAAAAATGGTCAGACAAAAATAACATACCAGTGTATCTTGGAGAATATGGTGTAATGGGGCATTCCGATAGAAATTCTGCTATAAAATGGTGGGATTTTGTAAGCGATCAGGCTACATCACATGGATTTGCTTCTGGAGCCTGGGATAATGGAGTGTTTGGTTCTGTTGACAATGACATGGCATTTTATAATAGAGATACCAGAAAGTTTGACCAGCAAATCTTAAATGCAATATTAACTACTGGGACAACCTATGATTGGACTCCTCCAACTCAAACAGATCCAGATCCTCCTCATATACCTGCAACACCAGCTTACGGGGAAGAGCTTATTGAAGATTTCGAAGGTACTATGCAGTGGGCGGCATATTCAGGTGTTGATGCTACTGCGTCCTGTAAGATTTCTAGTGGCAAAACCAATAAAGGTTTGGAAATAACATATGCAGGTTCATCAAATGGATACTGGGGTGTTGTAGACAATAAACATAGAAATCAAGATTGGGAGAAATGGCAAAAAATATCCTTTGATATAAAATCCTCAAATACAAATGAAGTTAGACTACTTATAGCTGAACAAAGTAAGATTGAAGGAGAAGACGGAGAACACTGGACTTATGTAATAAAACCTAGTACCTCTTGGACTACAATTGAAATTCCATTTTCAGCTTTTACAAGAAGAATGGATTATCAGCCACCAGCACAGGATAGCAGTGAAACTTTTGACGTATACAAAGTAGGTTCTTTACATTTTATGTATGGTAATGGTAATTCTGGAACTTTAAATATTGATAATATTAAGTTGGTTGGCTTACCTGAAGGCCCACAAGAAGGAAAAATCGGAGATGTTAATGCAGATGGAAATATTGATGCGTTGGATTTTGCGTTGTTAAAAAAATACTTGCTAGACTCATCTAATAGCATAAATAAAAAGAATGCAGACATTAATTTGGATGGCGATATCAATGCTATTGACTTTGCAAAGTTGAAAATGATTTTACTTGGAAGCTAATTGCAGAAGCATATTTTAAAATTTTTTTGTAAGATACTCGAGGGCACTGGAAAAGTTTCTTAGGGGCAACATTTGGGAAAGTCGTAGGTATAACAAATAACCTACGACTTTTTCTGTGCAAAAAATGTTAAAAGTTAGTATAGTATTATTCAGTGATGTGAACCCCGTTTTTATAAAATTTAGTTCGCAATAGTCTCTTTTTATTTGCACTCTACTTTGCAGGGTACATTTTTTTTATAAATGTTTTAAAATTGTTCGGATAACTTGTTCTTATAAATAAAAACTATATATGAGTATTAGAACAAAATTTAATAAATATGCCTTTGGTTTTGATATAAAGAGGCAAGAAAATGTTCCTCACTTCTATAAGTGGCGTGTACCGCTTTTATTTTCTGGCGGTGAGAATATCTCCCGCCTCGCTTACACGCCGATGAATGTAATAGCTCGAAAATAAAGTATGTACGAACAAGGTGCATTTTCGATCCACAAAAACCACAAGTGGTTTTTGGCGGTGTATAAAATCGAAAAATTTAATTTTGAAGCTAAGCGTTATAATCCTTAAAGCAAGGGTATTATATTTGTGATGTTGAAATTCATAACTAGAGGGTGTCGCAAAGGGAAACATAACAATACACTCTTTGATACTAGTTTATTTCAGAGAGAGGAGACTCAGCTGTAATTGAACTCACAAAACATATTAAACAGAGAATTCTATAATAGAGATGCGTTAATAGTCGCAAAAGAACTCTTGGGTAAGGTGCTAGTGCATGAATTATATGGGCAAAAGATTTCTGCAAAAATCGTTGAAACAGAAGCCTATATGGGTATCGATGATAAAGCGGCTCATTCATATGGTGGAAGAAGAACACAGAGGGTAAAAGTTATGTATGGAGGCCCAGGTTTTTCTTATATATTTTTTATTTACGGAATACACTACTGCTTTAATATAGTAACAAGAGAAGAGGGAAATCCTCAAGCTGTTTTAATAAGAGCGGTTGAACCGATAAAAGGACTAGATATAATAGCGGAAAACAGATTTGGAAAGATTTATTCACAATTAAGCAAAAGTAAGATAAAGAATTTAACTAATGGACCAGGAAAATTATGCAAAGCATTAGCAATTGATAGAAATTTAAACGGAGAGGATTTATGCGGAAAGAAACTGTATGTGGAAGAAGGAGAAAGTGACAAATTTAGTATAGTGTCTGCTAAAAGGGTAGGTATTGATTATGCAGAAGAGGCTAAAGATTATCCGTGGAGATTTTATATAGAAGATAACATATATGTGTCGGTAAAATAGATTGCTTAGTGGCGGGTACCGCTTTGATTTTCAGGCGTTGAGAATATCTCCCGCCTCGCTTACACGCCGCTGAATGTAATAGCTCGAAAATAAAGTAATGTACAAACAAAGTGCATTTTCGAGCCACAAAAACCACAAGTGGTTTTTGACGGTGTATAAAATCGAAAAATTTCATTTTGAATCTTATAGTTATAATTACCTATTTCATAAATTGAAAAATTTCATACATACTGGTATCATCATATTAGGTGATAGATATAGCCTTAGTTTTTACAATAGATAAATATAAAGGATAGAACCAGTATATGGGAAAAATAGTCGTTGGAATATTAGCACATGTAGATGCAGGTAAAACAACATTATCAGAGAGTTTGCTTTATTTAAGCGGTAAAATAGGAAAATTGGGCAGGGTGGACAACAAGGATGCTTATTTAGATACCTTTGAACTGGAAAAGGCAAGAGGAATCACTATTTTCTCCAAGCAGGCTCTTTTTGAAATAGGGAAGACACAGATTACCTTAATGGATACTCCTGGACATGTAGACTTTTCAGCTGAAATGGAAAGAACACTTCAGGTACTTGATTATGCTATTTTAGTAATAAGCGGTGCGGACGGAGTACAGGGGCATACGAAAACATTATGGCGTCTGCTAGATATGTATCAGATTCCTGTTTTTATATTTGTAAATAAAATGGACCAAAGCGGGACTGATAAGGGTAAGTTAATAAAAGAAATAAAAAGGCAGCTTGATGAAGGATGTATTGAATTTGAACAAGCTAAGGCTGAAGAGTTTTATGATCAATTGGCAATGTGTGATGAAACCCTTATGGAGGCCTATTTGAAAGTAGGGTTTTTAGAAACAGAGTTAATTAGAAAAGCTATCAAGAAGCGAAAAGTATATCCGTGCTTTTTTGGCTCGGCTTTAAAATTACAAGGCATAGAAGAATTTATGCAGGGTATAGAATTGTATACCATGATACCCAACTATTCTCATAATTTTGGTGCTAAGATATTTAAGATAACAAGAGATAATCAAGGCAATCGTCTAACATTCATGAAGATTACTGGTGGAAAGCTAAAGGTAAAGGATGTCTTGACGAATGGGACATGGGAAGAAAAAGTAAATCAAATTCGTATCTATTCAGGACAGAAATTCCAGGCAGTCAGTGAGATTGGGGCAGGCTCTATATGTGCTGTAACAGGACTCAGTAAAACTATGCCGGGAGAAGGCTTAGGGTTAGAGGAGGCATCATCTGAACCAGAATTGGAACCTGTTTTGTATTATCGTATTATACTTCCGGAAGGCTGCGACCCAAGAGTGATGATTCCTAAACTGCGTCAGATTGAAGAAGAGGAGCCAGAGCTCCATATTGTATGGGATGAGCAGTTACAGGAGATTCAAGTTAAGATAATGGGAGAAGTTCAGATTGAAATTCTCCAAAGTCTGATACAAAGCCGCTTTGGGGTTTTGGTGACCTTTGATCAAGGAAGGGTTGTTTATAAAGAGACAATAGTAGATACAGTTGAGGGAGTAGGGCATTTTGAACCTTTGAGGCATTATGCAGAGGTTCACCTGTTGTTAGAGCCGGGCGAGCCAGGAAGTGGTCTGATTTTTGAGGTAGATTGCAGCGAGGATTTGTTAGGTAAAAACTGGCAAAGGCTTATTTTAACTCATCTGAGAGAAAAAACTCATAAAGGGGTTTTAACAGGTTCAGCCATTACAGATATGAAAATTACTTTAGTTTCGGGAAGAGCACATAATAAGCATACCGAAGGAGGTGACTTCAGAGAGGCCACCTATCGTGCAGTTCGTCAGGGTCTAATGGAGGCAGAGTCTAAGTTGCTAGAGCCTTATTATTCCTTTCAGTTGGAATTACCTGAGAAAATGGTTGGAAGAGCTATGGCAGATATTGAGAAGATGCACGGAACGTGTGAAATAACACAGTCAGATGGAAATATGGCTGTTCTTATGGGAAGTGCTCCTGTTACTACCATGAAGAATTACCAGATGGAGGTAGTTGCCTATACCAAGGGCCTAGGTAGGCTGTTTTGTAGCTTTAAAGGATATGAACAATGTCATAATGAGGCAGAAGTCATTGAACGTATCGGATATGATTCGGAAAGAGATATAAGTAATCCCAGCAGTTCTGTATTTTGTTCGAATGGTGCAGGCTTTTTGGTGGATTGGGATAAAGTTAAGGATTATATGCATGTGGAAAGCTATTTTAGTGAAAAAGATGATTTTACGGGAGAAACAACCCCAAACCTAGCTTCATACGTAGAAGAACAGTGGATTAGTCCAGATGAGATTGGACAAATTTTTAATAAAACCTTTTATGCAAACCAAGGAAAGAAGTCTACCTGGAAAAGACGCAAAATATCTAGTAAAAGTTATGAGGAACCTACTAGGGTTACTTATGTTGCCAGGCAAAAAGAAGTCGAAGAAGAGTATCTTCTTGTGGATGGATATAATATTATCTTTGCATGGGATGAACTAAAAGAACTTGCAGATAAAAATATGGACGGTGCCAGAATTAGGTTGCTTGATATTCTAAGTAATTATCAAGGGATTCGGAAATGTGAGATTATAGTTGTGTTTGATGCTTATCGTGTTCAGGGGCATCGAGAAGAAGTAATCGATTATCATAATATCCATATGGTATACACCAAGGAGGCGCAAACAGCCGACCAGTATATAGAAAAATTTGCCTATGACAATAAGAAAAAATATAGAATAACAGTTGCAACGTCTGACGGATTACAGCAAATTATTATTAGGGGAGCAGGAGGGTCTTTACTGTCTGCCAGAGAGTTAAAGGCTGATATAGATATGGCTAATGTAAAAATTATGCATAAACATCAGGAGATGCAGGAAGGAAGCCGCAATTATCTAAGTAATGCCTTGTCTCAAGAAGCAAAACAGCAGATGAAGAAACTGATTAAAGAAGAAAGTGATTAGTAAGCAATACTATGATTTAGGATTCTTTTTTGATTACTGAGAATTTTGTACTTAAGAGTTATTGGAGTTTTTCTATTAAGGCTTTTAACCAGAGAAGATGATTTCTTTATTTAACAGGAGTCATCTTTTTTGTTTAACTATTAGAAAAATTTGAAATTAAAAAAATGAGACTCCTTTAAATATGACCTCTCACGCCCCTCACTAAAACTATCCCACATATCTCAATTTATTTAAACCAACACAAAAACATATACGCTTCGCATTACTATAATATGGATGAATTATTATTTGTTTGGAAGGTTTGTAATAGGACTGTTTAAATATTTCACTCAGTATTACAAACAACAGATAATGCATTATCCACGATATAAGCTGATTATAGAGTAGGAGGTACTATATGAATTTGTGATGAGTTACATACCCGATATAACTACCAAAACATATCTTAAGATAATACCATGTACTTTTAAATATAGCAAAGTGTTTAGAGACTGACATTACAGTGCAAGCAGATACAGCAGCCTGTAATTTATAAACCTGGGATTAATCACTGATTCCCTTATGACAAAGTAAAAACGTTATTTAGTTTTAATTGCACTATAAGGGATAAGTGTTTATATAAAGTTTAGCTATATATTTTTAAATGGAAGCACAAAGCATTAAGTTAAAAAAGTAAGGTTTATAAATAGAAGTACATCAATAAACCTTACAAAAATAATAATCCAAGGGGGGGTTATATTGAGAGAAATATTTAAAAAGGCTTTGGTGGCCACTGTTTTTATGTGTATTATTTTGTTTTTAGGTACAGGGGTGTATGCTGCACCCTACGTTGATAGGACTTTTGAATTTAAACAACCTGATAATTCTGTAGTTGAAGTAAAGGTAACAGGTGATGAATACTACCAACATGTTGAAAGTCCAGATGGCTATACCCTTTGCCGTGACCCTAAAACAGGATGGATTTGTTACGCAGATTTAAATAGCGATCAAACCGAACTTGTTTCATCAGGGGAAATCTATACAGGGGTAAACAATACACTCGTACAAAGATCAGCTATTCAAGGTATAAATGAAAAGAAACGCCAAAAGCATTTGGAAATAAATCAGGAATTGATTAACCAAAAAAGAAACATAGTAAGAAACATGCTTTTGCCACAACAAGAATTGCAAGACTCTAAAATACAAAAAAGTACTTCTGATTCAGCTTCTTTTCTGTCAGCACCTCCACCGGGGAATATTATGGGACTTACAATATTGATTAATTTTCCCGATGTAACCAGCAGTATTTCCAAGGCAGAGATTGATAACATGTTCAATAAGGTTGGATACACGGGATATGGAAATAATGGCTCAATTAGAGACTACTTTTACGATGTTTCTGGTGGAAAAATGACTTATACAAATTCTATAACTGGTTTCTATATGGCCAAACACCCGAAATCTTATTACGATTCAGGTGATAACTACGACAGAGCTCTTGAACTTGTAAATGAAGCCTTAGTCTGGCTGGATTCTACAGGTTTTAACTATTCAACATTAACAACTAATTCACAAAAATATGTTCTTTCTGTAAATATTCTATACGCAGGTAAAATTGCGCAGAATTGGGGTAAAGGAATATGGCCCCATCAGGGCTGGATTCCGTATGCATTCAGTGCTGACGGAGTAAAGATTCAGAAGTATGAAATGTCAGACATAGGAAACGATCTTTCAATTGATACAATTTGCCATGAAAATGGACATTTAGTTTGCGGCTATCCTGATTTATATGATTATGATGGCGATTCCAGCGGTTGTGGAGCCTATTCACTAATGAGTGGGTCTTCAAATCCCAAAAATCCTGCACCTCCTGACCCGTACTGCAGGAACGTTATTAGTGGATGGAATAGTACAGTAAGCCTGAACAGCTATTCTAAAGGTTCCACTATCACTACATATGCAGACCCTAAGGCAACACAAACAGTATACCGATGGAATGGAAGTAAATCAAATGAGTATTTTCTTATAGAGAACATCCAGAAGACTGGGAGATACAGCAGTATGCCAGATGATGGTCTGCTAATATGGCATGTGGACGAGAATGGAAAAAACGACTATAACCAGATGACATCTGCAAATCATTATAAAGTATCGGTAGAACAGGCAGACGGTCTCTTCGAACTAGAAAGGAATATAAACTGGGGTAGGGCAAATGATTTATTCCATTCCGGATATAAGACAACTTTTGATGATACAACTACTCCAAATTCAAAGTGGTGGAACGGTGTATCCTCGGGTTTAAAAATTTCTAATATTGGTCCTGTAGGAACTACTATGACCTTTACTTTGGATAGTGGGACAACAGCTGCTAATACTGCACCAGTTGTTGATGCGGGAGCCAATAGCACATTTACATTACCATCGAGAATAAGGCTCAGCGGAAAGGCTAGTGACGATGGTCTACCAAGTGGATCTACACTAAGTACTGCATGGAGCTTGCAAAGCGGACCCGGTACGGCTGCATTTGAGGATATAAAAGCATTAAATACTAATGCCACAGTATCAGCGGCAGGTACTTATGTGTTTAAGCTTACAGCAAGTGATGGAACGTTGTCATCCTCAGATACTGTAACAATAATAGTAAACCCGGTAGGTACACTTCCGTTAATAGCATATTACAAATTTGATGAGACAAGCGGAACAACGGTAAGTGACTCGTCCGTTTTAAGTAACAATGCACAAATAAATGGGGGAGCAGTATGGGCAGCAGGACAAAGTGGAAATGCTGTTTCTTTAAATGGGACAAATGGCTACGTAAGCTTGCCATCCGGAATATTGAGTAATGTAAATGATGTTACAATTTCTGCATGGGTAAAGCTCAATGCTTTAAGTCAATGGGCAAGGATATTTGACTTTGGAACAGGAACAAATACATATATGTTCTTAGCTCCTCAAAGCGGCGATAGTAAACTGAAATTTGCAATTACTACAAATGGCAACAATAATGAGGAGCAAATAAATGCACCTGTACTAATGACAGGTTTGTGGAAGCATATAACTGTTACACTTTCAGGGAATACAGGTATTCTATACGTGGATGGTTTGGAAGCTTCCAGGAACGACAACATGACATTAAATCCTTCTAGTTTAGGAAACACAACCCAAAACTATTTAGGAAAATCTCAGTATGAACATGATCCATACCTTGAGGGGTTTGTTGATGATTTCAGAATCTATAGTAAGGCTTTAGATGCTGATGAAGTGAAAACATTATTTGATAGTAAGCAAAGTATATACGTATATGGAGATGTTAATGGAGATGGGGAAGTGGATGCTACTGATTACGCAGCAATGAAAAAATACCTGCTTGGAGATGTGAGTGCTATGCAAAACAAGGACTGGGAAATAACTGGAGATTTGAACCAGGATGGCACGATTGACGCTATTGACGCTGCTAATATGAAAAAATTCCTTTTAGGGATTATTGAAAAACTTCCAGTAAATTAGTACCTGCACAGTGTTTGAAGTGATATTGAAATTACTATATTTTATTAATCGCTGTAAAAAAAATCCAGTATATCGAAATAGAAAATACTCATTAATGGTTAAGAATCTAAACATTAACCTTGAATGAGTATTTTTTTATAAAAATTATAGATTTTGTATTAAGTGAGACATTGGATGTACAGGATAATACGTTTAAAAGATTTTAATAAAATTTGCGAAATTACTTGGCATTTGAAAAGTTGCCCAATAATCGATAAGGATAATAGAAGAATTCCATTACCGTTATATTGTATCAGACTTGAGTTATTTGACCAATAAGTAACAATACTTAAATGATGGGGAATTTGTGGATTTATTGATAGACTTCTATCAGATTTTAATTTAAAGATTGAAATCATTTGCATTAATACTATGTATATATTATAATTGATTGAGTTGCTAGTCAATTTATAAAATTTCAGCAAAGAAGGTGTTTTATGTCCCGGAATAAGGAGAAGAATGAGGTTTTAACTCAGGCACGCAAAGATGATATATTACGGGTAGCAATAAAGAAGTTTTCAGAAAAAGGTTATCAAGGTACTAATGTATCTGAGATTGCAAAAGAACTTAGTATAAGTCAAGGAATAATTTTTTGGTACTTTCAGACAAAAGAAAACCTATATAAAAATGCATTTATGCAGGAATTCAAAGAAATTAAGCTAACTACTTCAAGAGTACTTCATGATAATTCTTTGCAGCCTTTGGAAAAATTAAGAAGCATTATATCAGAAATGATTAAAGTTTACCATGAAAGAAAAGAGGGGTGTATGCTAATCCTTCAAATTGTTTCCAATACTGAATTACAAAATGTCTTATCTATTGATATTACTAATGTATATAATGAACTTTACAGCGATTTGGAATTACTTTTTAGAGAAGCTGAAGCATCAAATCCAAAATTAAAAGCAAGAAACTTTGTAGCATTACTTGATGGATTTATGATTCAGATACTTTTAGGTTTAGATATTGGAGAACGAGAAGCTCTTGTTAATGATATTTTACGTAGATATGAATTGATATAAATACTGGAGGAATATATGAAAGAAAACAATAAGCAAAATACATATAATACACTGTTTCATTGGCATAGTTTTAGATTAAAGCTTGTCTTTGAGGGAATAGTAATAGGCATTTTGGCAGGTTTGTTGATCGTATTATATCGATTTGCCTTAGAAGAATCCATGGAGTTACTAAAGCAAATTTATCAAACCTTATCAAGCAAGCCTTATTGTATCCCTATTTGGGTTGGAGTATTAATAATTATAGGCCTTATAGTAGGGAAAATAACTAAACTAGAGCCAATGGTTAGTGGTAGTGGTATTCCACAGGTAGAAGGAGTTTTGCTACGAAAGCTTAAAATGAATTGGTGGAAAGTCATAATCGGTAAATTTGTAGGTGGCGTTTTGGCAATTGGTTCTGGTCTATCACTTGGGAGGGAAGGCCCTTCTGTCCAATTGGGAGCAGCAGTCGGACAGGGTTTCAGCAAGATATTTAAGAGAGTAAAGCTGGAAGAAAAGTATCTTATAACAAGTGGAGCAAGTGCTGGACTTGCAGCAGCATTTAATGCACCATTAGCAGGAGTTATGTTTGCTCTAGAAGAAGTTCATAAGAATTTTTCTCCTTTAGTATTACTATCATCTTTAGCTGCGGCTTTATCGGCTGACTATGTATCAAGCGGTTTTTTTGGATTAAAACCTGTTTTTAATTTTAAAACTTTATCTGTTTTACCACTTAAATCTTATTTATATATAATTATCTTAGGCATGATATTAGGTATATTAGGGATGCTATTTAACAAGTCGATACTCAGTTCTCAATTAATATATTCAAAAATAAAAAGGATTCCAAAAGAGTTGCTGATTATGATACCTTTGACAATTTCTATATTTTTGGGATTTTTTCTGCCAGATGTGCTAGGCGGGGGACATGAGCTAATTACATCACTTTTGACAAATGATAAATCTCCTTTAACTTTTCTTTTACTATTGTTATTTGTTAAGTTTTTATTTACAATGGTAAGCTATGGTTCAGGAGCACCAGGAGGAATTTTTTTACCACTGCTTTCAATCGGGGCATTAATAGGAAGTATATACGGGGCTTTGGTAGTATACATATTTCATTTTGAAAGTATATATCTCAATAGCTTTATAATACTGGCTATGGCAGGCTATTTTACGGCGGTAGTAAGAGCGCCAATAACAGGAATAATTCTTATAACTGAAATGACAGGATCATTTAACCATCTGTTATCCCTCGCCATAGTATCAATTACTGCATACATAGTTGCTGATTTTCTAGGTTCAAAACCTATATATGAGTCTTTGCTTGAAAATATTCTGAAAAAACAAGGGAACAAGGTGGCTGTTGGAAGTAATAAGCATAAATCTATTCTGGAATTTGCTATATGCATGGGGTCAATGCTGGACGGAAAATTAATAAAAGATATAAAATGGCCGTCGCATTGTTTACTAGTAGCAGTTAAGCGAGGAGAGCAGGAAATAATTCCAAGGGGGGATACAGGTCTACTTGCTGGTGATTATTTGATTGTACTTACTAATGACGACAGAGTGTCTAAAATCAATGATTCTTTTGCCAAGATGATTGGCAGCTGTGAGGAAAGTCCTCAGCATACTCATGATTAGAGGGTTACACTTTACTTTTTAATTGAATGTGCAAGTCTCAGTATATAACAGGTAGTAATGAATGGTATTATTGATTATTGTGATGGGAGCTAGAAAAAAAGAAGTTCTGTGTTAAGTTAAAAACATGCACCAGTTTCATCAGTAAAGTTATTAGAAACATGATGTGAAATATGGCAGTGAAATGGCCATATACCTGGATTGTTTGCTTTAAATATTACATCCTACGTTTCGCCGGCAGCAACTAGAATTGTATTCTTTAAAACTCTATTATTAACAGCTATTTGATTACCATCAGCTTTTTCAACTAAAAATTGATGTCCATGAATATGCATCGGATGATGGTTAAACTGTATAGTGCGTGTTGGAGTATGCGAACACAAAAAAAGGCTACCGGAGAATCTCCAATAGCCCTAACCAATGAGAGACTTAAAAACAAGGTTTCCAACAATCACTATCCCATTGCAGTATGGTTCTCACGGCATATAGTATTGAGCTGGCGTCTGAATATACCGGTTCAGTCACTCACTTCAACAGTTCTACTTTTAATAGTGCCAAATCTATAGCATCAATAGACTTGTCATCATTCATGTCGGCTGAAAGGGTATCTATACTAGAGAAAGATTCTTCCAAGAGTGCTTTCTTCATTGCTGCAAGATCCAATGAATCCACATTACCGTCCTTATTGGCATCGCCCTTTTTCGTGCTTCCAGTTACAAAATATTTGCTGGCAAATACGATTGCTTTCGGCAGGCATGCATTCCAAAACTCCACACTATGACTTCCGCTTCTGGTGATATAATCATGGGTTACTCCTGCTTGCTGTAATTTATTATGGAAATTTACATTCATTTGACCGACCAAGGTATCTTCCGTTCCACATTCCATAGTAAAGGCAGGATATTTGTTTTTATTTACGACAGAGATTAAATTTCCGGTAACTTCTAAAGCTCCACTCATGGAATAAGCTGAGCTGAAATTATCAGGGTATTTAAATCCGTGATATGCCGCTCCAAAGCCACCCATGGAAAGTCCCGCAATGGCACGGTTTTTCCCATTTGCGGGGTCAATCCTGAACCTAGCTTCAACATAAGGTATGAACTCTTGTTCAAAATATTTATCCCAGTTTATGCCAGATGTGTATCCATCAACGTAGAATGCGTTGTTCAATCCGTCAGGCATAATAATTACCATTTCTTTTCCACCAGCCTTGTCTACGATGGATTGCATGCCCATATCCTTCCAATTGCTATATGCTCCTCCCATACCATGAAGAAGATACATAACAGGGTATTTTTTTGTCGTATCTGTCGAATAGGAAGGTGGAAGATAAACATTGTATTTCATTGTACGACTTAATACTGTACTGGAATGGGACTCTGTTATAACCGAACTCGCCGCAAAGGCTGAAAATGTAAAAAGGCTGTTAATTAATAAAATTGCAAGTATCATGGCGAGCAGTTTTTTTATTGACTTCATAAATAGCACCTCCATAATTTAAAAAAGTTTATTTACTTGAATTTATGCTGGACATCATATGTCAAAAATTAATGCGATCTGATTGTTTCCAATATGGAATTTACAGTCCGATCCATTTAAATATAATACCTCCTTCCATGTAAAATAGATCTTATAATATACCAAATTTTACCATAAAAACACAACACGGTCAAGCATTCCTGCGAGAGGCAGCATAGCTAAAACAGTGAACTCATAAAGTCTAATGACAAGGATGACATAGAGAAATGCATTTCTGAAGGTATTTTACCGGAACTCGGTGCACTGTTTGCAAAAATAATATGACTATTTTTTATTATACTAAACTGCTACTGCGAAATATGTAGTAAACAAACTTAGTTAACAGAAAAAATGAATTGAAAGTTATTTGAAATAAGGGATGGCTTTTTTGTTACTTTAAAAGCTCATATGGTTATAGTGTGACAATTCAAATTGGGTCGATGTAAATGCGTATGAAAGCTGTTACAAAAAGTCGGATTTTTACAGTATAAAGTCTAAGGATTTTTCTGATATCTCTGTAAATATATACGTGTTAAAATGTATGAGTATTTAATCCCGTTATTTTTTGAGGAATTTATTATTGCAAATAATAATTTTGTGGTTTACATCTCCCCGGGATAAAAAAATCACTGAATTTACAGGAGTCTCCTTTAAAATTGAATACTCTGTAGGCGATGCAAAACAGAGAATTTCCCTCATGGTAGCTAGCGGGGAGCTGTCGTCGGCTATAAAAGAATTATTCCACTTGACAGGATAAAGATAGATAAAATCCGTATTCATGTCCTTGATGCAAGAGTTGTACCTACGTTATCTTAAATAGTAATAAATTCACATAAATGATATTTTTAAGGGGGTATCATATGCCCAATCCTTATCTTGCGTTGTGGGAGTATATTGTTTTTATGAAGTAGTATACAGTTTTTCCGGCCCCTCTTCATTTTTAGGGGCATTTGAATATAGACAAAACACAAATCCAAAAATTAGGAGATGAAAAAATGAAGAAAAAGTGTAAAATCATTAGTACAATAATAAGTATAATGGCTGTTTTACCGTTTACTTTTTCAGTGTCACCGGTGAATGCTGCGAATACATCCGCTACAATCAACGTTAACGCCGGAACCGTTAGCTATACGATCCCGGATACTTTCTACGGATCTAATCTTGCTGCCTGGACAGGGAATGAGGATGGAAAAGATTTACTCAAAAATGAATTTACGAAATCCACAAACCGCAAATTATTTCGGTGGCCGGGAGGTTCATGGGGAGATGCCTACATATGGGATGATATGGAGGTAGGTGGAAATAGCTGGATTATAAGTTATGAGGAATGCCTCGATTATCTGGATAAAGTTGGAGGAACCATGCAACCGATTGTGAATTGCGGCGGTGTGTGGAATGGTGTGCAGCATACCAATGCAGAAGCAGTTGCAAAAGCAGCAGCATGGGTAAAAGATATGAATATCACCAGAAAAATGGGGATTAAATATTGGGAAATCGGTAATGAGATGTATGGCTCCTGGGAAGCAGGATATGCAGCAAACGGTAAGGAATATGCTCAGCGGTATTGCAATTTTTACAGGGCTATGAAGGCGGTTGACCCCACCATAAAATGCGGAGCAGTTGCCGTTGAGACTGAAGGTGGCTGGAATAATTGGACGCCCGCAATGCTTTCTGAATTTAAAGCACAAGGAATTATACCAGATTTTCTTACCATCCATTTTTATCCCACCATTAATCAGACAGTTACTCCAGCAAATGACGCTACATGTTTAAAATCAGTCGACAGCGTCAAGACATTTACTGACAACCTTAATTCAATGGTTAATAAATATTTGGGTTCCGCATATGTTGGAAAAATCGAATATGCAATGACAGAATTCAGTTCTACGCCTGCAGACCATTTATATGTGGACGCGATGTTTAACTCGCAGATGTTTATGGAATGTGCCAAGAACAAATGGACTGTAGCAAATCCTTGGATGGATGACGTCTGGTATAGAAATGGGTATGTCACGCCTACTTACTACATTTATCCCTTCCTTCAAAATAAATTTGGTCGCCAGTTGGTAAGTGCAACTTCAAATAATTCAATGGTTCGCTCCTATGCTGCCAAGGACAGTGACGGGAATTTAACAATGTTCATCGTGAATAATTCACCTACGGATACCACAACAGCTAGTATTGCAGTCTCTGGCTTTACGCCTGCCACCTCGGGTGAAAAGTGGGTGATAGAACCTGTTTATACAGGATTGGATAGTCAGCTTCCCAATTCCACGGTTAACCAGGAATGGGATGACGTAAAAATCAATGGTGTAGTTCACCCTGATACACGGAAAATAGATGAACAAGTTAGTTCGACAATCTTATCAACCGGCAGTTCATTTACAGTGAACCTTCCTGCAAGCTCCATGGTTTTCCTTAAACTATTACCCGAAGGAAAAACCCCTGTTCCTCATGCTGTAGTATCCCCTGAACCATTGGTGGTTTCAAATCCTCCATCCGTTACAGGGTCAATCAAAGTACAATATAAGTGCAGTGAAACAGGTGCTTCAGCAGGGGCATCCCGTTTCAGCTTTAATATTGTCAATACAACGGACAAGGAGGTTCCATTAAACGACTTAGTTCTCCGCTATTGGTATACTAGAGAAGGTCCGCTTGGTTGGGAATCATTTGCTTGCGACTGGGCAGAAAAACTCCCAATTTCATCAGTGACCTCAAGATTCTTTAATATATACCGATATATGGATATTCATTTCGCATCTGGTACCATTCCGGCAGGAGGAAACTCTGGAGAAGTCCAGGTACGATGGTATTATGGTGATACATCCAAGATGGATCAAACCAATGACTATTCTTTTTCTCCATCCATAACTAATTTAGCTGATTACAAAAAAATGGCTCTTTACCGTAACGGGGAATTAATATGGGGTACTGAACCGACAGGATTAAGGCCGCCAAAATTATTAGTATCAACAATAGGTGAATTTAAATGCGGTGATGTAAATGGTGATGGTGAAATAGACTCAATCGATTTTGCACTATTGAAGAGCTACCTTCTTGGAAACATAAATGAGTTCCCTTCTCAAAACGGTTTAAAGGCTGCAGATGTGGATGGAAATGGGGAAGTTAATTCAATAGACTATGCCTTATTAAAACAATACCTTCTGGGAATTATCACTAAATTACCATATTCAAATTAAAGCTAGTACGCTAATTAGATTGGAGGGAGTTGTATGTGTACATAGAAAAAATAAATGCAGATAGTTGTTTTAATTTCGTAAATTGTTAATTACGAAGGAATTTGATTTTAAAGCATATTCTAATAAAGGAGTGCAAAGCCATGTCTATAAGAAATTTTTATGTTTAATAATCAGTATGTTAAGTTTTATTGCGATTTTTGGTGGAACAAGTGTTTCTGCGGCAACGGTCATTAGTTATCCAGACTTACCTAATGCTGTAAAAAGTTCTCTTTATACTGTAACAGTAAATGGAACACCATTATTTGTTGAAAAATTAACCAAATATTCTCCGGAGATGCAGGTACATTATGCTCACTGTTCTCTGTCAGGTTCAGGTACGGCAAATTTAACAATTACTTGCAATGAAAGCTTTAGTTCGTATAAATTAAGTCCAAAGAGCAGAAATCTCTCTTCCAGCAAAAGCGGGAATTCGGTATCTTTTGCAAGCGGTCCTAATTATCTGATATTTCAGCCGGATTCAAAAGAACTGCTGTTTATTTTAATCGATTCGGAAGAAGTTGCTCCGCCTAAATTTTGTTGATGATTTCAGAATCTATAGTAAGGCTTTAGATGCTGATGAAGTGAAAACATTATTTGACAGTAAGCAAAGTATATACGTATATGGAGATGTTAATGGAGATGGGGAAGTGGATGCCACTGATTACGCAGCAATGAAAAAATACCTGCTTGGAGATGTGAGTGCTATGCAAAACAAGGACTGGGAAATAACTGGAGATTTGAATCAGGATGGCACGATAGACGCTATTGACGCTGCTAATATGAAAAAATTCCTTTTAGGGATTATTGAAAAGCTTCCAGTAAATTAATACCTTCACAGTGTTTGAAGTGATATTGAAATTACTATATTTTATTAATCGCTGTAAAAAAATCCTCATTGATGGTTAAGAATCTAAGTATTAACCTTTGATGAGTATTTTTTTGTTAAAATTATTGATTTTGTATTAATTAGATATAGGATTTACAGAAACATTTATATCTGTGTTAATTTAAAAATAATATTGGACCAATAGTGCCATCTATATAATTATAATTGTACCAACATAATAGGATGAGCAGCTTCATATTATATGGTACCAGTTTAGGATACAGGTGTGTTTTATTATTAACTTTAGTTTTAAAGTTTAACAGCAATTCGTTTATTAGAATAAAGAAATTAAGTATTAATAATTACGATAGGAGTGATAAATCATAACACTATTATCGAAAAGGTAGATAGGTATTATGAATGATGTAAAGGATTTTTATATTGATTATGGTATTAGTTAACATAATGGGATTAAATTAAAATAATTTAAATTTTACTTAAAATTTTAAAAGAACAGATGTTATTAAATTTGGCATAGCAAGTAAGGAGATATGATCAAACTACCATATTCTACCATTTATACAGCAAGGCTGTCATCGAATATCCAGAAGCAACGGAGCAAAAAATTGCAAGCTCATTCTGTTTAAATTTTTCTTTTTTGAGTCGCTCGTCCAAAGCCATATACGGGCTGGTACATCCAGTATAACCATATTTATCACCAATATAGGTTACTTTATGCATATCGACGTTCAATTTATTCATGGTAAGTTCAAGATCTGTCTTTGAAAATTGAGACATGAAGTATTCAGTTACATCATCTGGACTGAAATTGTAGTCTGACAGAACATTTGTTATTAGCTCAGACCATTTTTCTGAAAGAAAACTAAAATCAAAAGGCTTCCATAGCATCTTTCTATCTTCTAGCCTTACATTTTCATCAGAGATTTTGGATAAACCGCAGGCAGGCATGGTAATTGACCAATAGAAAGTATCGTCCGTAAAGCTCCTTGAAGAAAGTAAACCTCTTTCCTCTGCTTCTTCCCTTTTTTCAAGAACAATTGCTGCAGCACCGTCTCCGGTGCAGGCATAGGCCACCATATCATCCAATCTTGCCTGGGGACTGATTAAGAGGGAACCTACTACAAGTATGCGTCTGAGTTTAGGATCGGATTTTAAATATCTTGTAGCTGTATCCATAGCAATTAGCATACCAGTGCAATTAGAATTAATATCAAAAACATAGTGCGCATTAGTTGCTTGAAGTTTATTCTTAATAAGAAGAGCACAGCTAGGGGACAAATATTCTGGTGTATCAGATACAAAGATAATCATATCGAGAGCCTTGGCACTAAGATTAGAATTTTTTAAAGCTTTGTTGCTTGCTTCAGTCGCCATGGATAGGCTGGTTTCACCTTCTGAAGCTAGTGTTCTGGTCTGTCTGCCTAGTTTAGTTAGTAGCGAAGAAGTATGCTCCTCTAGTTGATAGCTTTTAAAATGATTAATAAAGAATTCATTAGTAACTTTTGACTTCGGATGGTAAGCTCCTACTCCTACTATAAGTGCGTTATTAAACATAATACATGACTCCTTCATTGTTTAAATTTCGTTTCGTTTGATAAAAATCTATACAACCTAAATTGTAATAATTTTGTTATAGTATTACAATTATTAACATAGTACAACAAAATATAAAATTAATAAATAGAAAATTACAAAAAAACCAAAAAAATAAAAAAATTGTATCCGTAGTCTTTATGCAGACACGATAATTTAGTAATTATTTTGGCAACAAACCATTGATAAATTTGAACGCCCATAGACTAAGTTAATTTTAGGAGGCTGAATAGTAACGATTCCACATTTTTAATACGAATTAGTATAAGAATAACTCTTGACTTTTAATTATTGATTTGATACTATAAATACAGTTAAACGTTTCGCGAATGAAGGTGATTATATTTCAGTTACAATGAAGGATGTTGCTAAGAGGTCAGGGCTTTCGATAGCGACAATTTCAAAATATATCAATGGCGGTAATGTCCTGGAGGAAAATCGTGCTGTTATTGATGAAGCAATTAAAGAGCTGGGTTTTGAAGTTAACGAAATCGCAAGAGGGCTAAAAACAAATAAAACAATGACAATTGGATTGTTGATTCCTAGTCTTGAAAATATATTTTTTACAAGTATAGTTTCAAATATAGAAAATATATTAATAAAGAATGGTTATAGTACCATAATTTGTGACTATAAGGAAGATGAGAAGCTTGAGAAACAAAAGCTTGATTTTTTAGTAAGAAAAATGGTAGATGGTATTATTACTATGCCGATGGGGTGTGATTTAGATGTCATTAATTCGGTTATTAACAAAAAAATTCCAGTTGTACTTATTGATAGAGCTCTGAAGGGCGTAGAGTGTGATACAGTACTGGTAGATAATCTGAATGCTTCTTATAATGCGGTAGAACAATTGATAATCCATGGACATAAAAGAATTGGAATTATCTGTGGGCCTAATGATATATATACTGCTCAAGAACGTTTGAAGGGTTATGAAAGAGTACATGAAGATTATTCTATGGCTATTGATAGCAAGCTCATAAAAAAAGGTGACTATCAGGTAGAAAGCGGTTATCGGCTATTGTTGGAGCTGATAAAAATGGAGGAACCTCCAACTGCTATTCTAGTTACAAACTATGAAATGACTCTCGGTGCTATAATGGCTATTAACGAAAGTGAAATAAAAATACCTGATGATATATCTTTTATAGGTTTTGACAATTTGCAGCTGGCAAAAGTGGTAAAGCCACCATTGTCCATAGTTATTCAGCCCGTTAAACAAATTGGTGAAGTAGCAGCAAATTTGATTTTAAAGAGGCTAAAAGGTGACGATTCAAATTATCCATCAATGATACGGCTTAAAACTGAGTTGGTTTTAAAGGAATCTATTAAGAAAATAGAAAAATAGTTTATACTAGTTTGCATATAAACGGTTAGCAACCGTTTATATGGTCGCAGTATGCGACATAACTTCGTAAGATGTGCAAACGTTGTTCAATACTAAGAGCATGTGGTTGTGCCACAACATTAATAGTAATGATAATAAATATTTACTAATATTTTTTTGCGAATTAGTGTTAATATTTGTGTTATTAAGTATACGAGAAGTGAAGTGTTTTGCTTCTCAAATATTTTAATATAAAGCTAAACGTTTAGTCTTATAACCAATAATAATAGAATAACGTAACGGGGTGAACAATATGGAAAAGTTATTATTAGGAATTGATATTGGAACATCTGCCTGCAAAGTAGCAATATTTGACCTTCAAGGCAAAGTAATATCACAAGCTACAAGGGAGTATAAGGTATATTATCCCGATTTAGGATTTGTAGAACAAAACCCGAATGAGTGGTGGGAATGTGTCTGCACAGCAATCAAGGAGACAATTACTTCTTCAAAGATAAATGCAAAACAAATAGCAGGAATAGGTGTTGATGGGCAGAGCTGGTCTGCGATACCTATAAATGCAAAGGGTGATGTTCTAAACAATACACCAATCTGGATGGATACAAGAGCGTCTGATATCTGTAAAGAAACAGTAAATAGGCTTGGATCTGACAGAATTTTTGAATTAAGTGGTAATTCCTTTGAGCCTACATATTCAACACCTAAAATACTGTGGTTTAAGAAGAACATGCCAGATGTATACAACTCCACATATAAGTTTTTGCAAAGTAACAGTTTTATAGCTTATAAACTGACAGGACATACATCTCAGGATTTATCTCAGGGCTATGGTATACATTCCTTTAATATGAATGAAGGCAAATGGGAGGATAGCTTTTGTGAAGAGCTAGGATTTGATAGAGATAAGCTTCCGGAGATTTATCAATGTCACAAAATAATAGGAGAAGTTACCAGTGAGGCTGCAGCTCAAACAGGATTAGTAAAGGGTACTCCAGTCGTTGCTGGTGGATTGGATGCATCTTGTGGAACACTTGGTGCGGGAGTTATAAAAGTCGGTCAAACTCAGGAACAAGGTGGGCAAGCTGGTGGAATGAGTATATGTCTAGATTCATCAGTTGGACATCCAAAGCTTATTTTAAGCTTCCATGTGGTTCCTAAACTTTGGCTTTTACAGGGGGGGACTGTTGGCGGAGGTGGTGCTATAAAGTGGTTCAAACAGGAGCTTGGAGCCTTTGAGGAATTAGAAGCCAAGGTAAAGGGGTCAAATCCCTTTAAAGTTATGGATGAAGAGGCTGAAAATATACCTGTGGGGTCAGATGGGCTAATATTTTTACCATATATGGCTGGAGAAAGGTCTCCATTGTGGGATAAGAATGCGAAGGGAGTATTTTTTGGACTTGGTTATAAAAAAACAAGAGCTCATATGATCAGAGCTGTTATGGAAGGCTGTGCATTTGCATTACAGCACAATATGAAAACAGCAGAGGATATAGGTATAGGAACAGATGAGCTGGTTGCAATGGGAGGAGCTGCTAATAGCAGACTTTGGACACAGATTAAAGCAGATATAACAGGTAAAACTATCAAGGTTCCAACTTCAGATACAGCTACCACACTGGGAGCAGCAATTTTAGCAGGTGTGGGAACTGGATTGTACAAAAGCTTTGAACAGGCGGTAGAGGATACCATTGTAATTACACGTACACACCAGCCGGATATGCAGGCTCATGCCAGGTATAAAAACAATTATGAAATTTTTATTGAACTATATGAAAAATTAAAGGACACAATGCAGAAAGTGTAATAAAGGAGGTAACAATGAAAGCAGGAGTTTTACATTCAAAGGATGATATTCGTTATGAGGAGATACCTATACCAACAACTTCAAAGGGAGAAGTTTTAGTAAAAGTAAAGACTACTGGTGTCTGTGGTTCAGATCTTCCAAGAGTTCTTGGAGATGGAGCACATTTTTTTCCAATAGTGTTAGGCCATGAGTTTTCAGGGGAAGTGTCGGAAATAGGTGAAGGAGTAACTTCTGTTAAGGTGGGTGATAGAGTTGCAGGAGTACCCTTGGTGCCATGTCTTACATGTGAGGACTGTCAGAAGGGAAATTATTCATTATGTAAGCACTATAGCTTTATTGGCTCAAGAGAGCAGGGGAGCTTTGCAGAATATGTAAAGCTCCCAGATCGAAATGTTGTCAAATTTGACGATAGTGTTTCTTTTGAGCAGGGAGCATTTTTTGAGCCAGCTACAGTAGCGCTTCACGGTTTACTTTGTGCCGATTATCGTGCGGGAGAGGATGTTGCAATTCTTGGCGGTGGAACAGTGGGTATGTTTACTGCACAGTGGGCAAAAATATTCGGTGCTAAAAGAGTTTTTGTGTTTGATATTGATAATGACAGATTAGCACTTGCCAAAAGATTGGGTGCCGATGAGACTATTAATACTCTGGATGAGGATTTCAGACAGCAGGTAGATGAGCTTACCAATAAAAATGGATTTGGGTTTGTGTATGAAACTGCAGGTGTTGACATAACAATGAAGCTAGCTTTCGAAATAGCAGGAAATAAGGCATCCATATGTTTCATTGGAACACCGACTAAAGATTTGGTATTCACTCCAAAACTTTTTGAAAATATGAATAGAAAAGAATTTAAGCTTACTGGTTCATGGATGTCCTACAGTGCGCCATTTCCAGGTAAAGAGTGGTCGCTAACGGCACATTACTTCTCAACTGGAGAGCTAAAGTTTGATAGTAGCTTTATATTCAAAAAAGTTCCCCTTAGCAATATAAAGGATGCTTTTGATATGTTTAAGGTGCCTGGAGCTGTTAAGGGAAAAGTACTGATAGTTAATAATTAATGTAATTAGGTTCAAACCTTCGCCCAATAAACTATCTGTTTTTAGGCGAATTATGTATTTAACGCAGTTTGGGTTTGAATTTGTTTTATAACTTTTAGGAGGTTAGATTGAAAAACAACTTTGTACGAGCAAATAAAATAACTCAACTTTCCCATACAGAAAATCTATCGGTGTTCAAACTTATCAATGGTTTGTTGCCGAAATAATTGCTCGAATTAGTAAGCGCTAGGAACTAGCGTTGTTCATTCTCAGCATTTTAGCTGTCGCACACATTCACCATCCATGGTTCATGGTGTGCTAAAACCGACATCGTGTCAGTTTTTCAGCAAAAAACTTCGATTTGCCAACTAATTTATGCAATTATTTCTAACCCAACTTTCCATTGATAAGTTGAACACTATAATTCAACTGGAAAAGCTGAGTAACATAATTAGAAATACTCAATAAATATAGATTCACATTATTAAAGGAGGGGGTTTTAATAAATGGCAGATTTACATCCATTGAAGGAATTAGTTGCAAAGCAGAAACAAGGAGTACCTATCGGAATATATTCTGTCTGCAGTGCAAATGAGTATGTTATTGAAGCAGCTATGGAGCGAGCTTTAAAATCAGATAACTATGTGTTAATCGAAGCAACTGCAAATCAAGTTAATCAGTTTGGTGGCTATACTAATATGAAACCGGTGGATTTTAAAGGGTTTGTATATAATATTGCAAAGAAAATAAAATTTCCAGAGGAAAAAATAATACTTGGTGGAGATCATCTTGGACCACTTACATGGAAAAATGAAAAATCCCAAACTGCAATGGAAAAATCATGTGAATTATTAAAGCAGTACGTCTTGGCAGGTTTTACGAAAATACATATTGATACAAGTATGCATCTTGCAGATGATAATATTAATGAAAAGCTGGATACTGGTGTTATTGCTGAGAGAGGAGCTTTACTGTGCAAGGTTGCCGAAGAGGCGTATGCTGAACTTATAAAAAATGATAAAAATGCATTACAGCCTGTGTATGTTGTAGGAAGTGAAGTGCCTATTCCAGGCGGAAGTCAGGAAGAGGAAGAGGGGATTCAGGTCACGAAGGTCTGTGATTTTGAAGCGACTGTAGAAACCTTTAAGCAGGCATTTTATAAACTAGGACTTCAAAAGGCCTGGGATAATGTAATTGCTGTTGTAGTTCAGCCTGGTGTTGAATTTGGTGATGAGACTATTCATGAATATAACCGTGAGGCGGCAAAAGAATTATGCCTTGCACTCAAAAAATATCCTAACCTTGTTTTTGAAGGTCATTCCACTGACTATCAGACTAAAGCTAGACTTAGAGAAATGGTTGAGGATGGAATAGCTATACTTAAGGTGGGTCCGGCTTTAACTTTTGCCCTGAGAGAGGGGTTGTTTGCACTTTGTATGATAGAAGAAGAGATGTTCAGATACAATCCTGATATTTATCTTTCAAACCTTATTAGTATATTTGATGAGGCTATGCTCCAAAATCCTGACAATTGGAATAAGCATTACCATGGAAATGGGGTAAAGCTTAGGTTTGCTAGAAAATACAGCTTTTCTGACAGATGTAGATACTATTTGCCAGATTCAAATGTGCAGAATTCAATTAAGAGGTTGTTGCAAAACCTTGGAACAGTTACAATACCCCTTTCATTATTAAGCGAATACATGCCTATTCAATATAGTAAGGTTCGAAGTGGTAATTTACATAATAATGCTATAAGTCTATTAAAAGACAGAGTTGTAAACTGCATTGATGACTATTTGTATGCTACTGAAGCAACTCGGTATTTATATTCTGTATAATAACAGAGTTTCTTTTAATAAGTAATTAAATAAATTATATAAAATAAAAAGGAGACGTATACTATGAGTAATGATATTATTAATCCAAGTTTAGTACCACAGAGAACCTTACGTGGAGGAGACAAGATGCCTGGTATTGGTATGGGCACTTTTGGTTCCGACAGATTTTCAGCTGAAGATATTGCTGCTGCTGTAAAAGGTGCTGCAGAGGTGGGCTTCAGATTGTTTGACTGTGCATCTGTTTATGGAAATGAGCATTTAATTGGAGAGGTTTTTGAAGATATTATGGAGACTGGTATAAAGAGAGAAGAACTCTTTATTACTTCAAAGGTTTGGAATGATATGCATGGAAAAGGAGATGTTTTGTTATCCTGTGCAAAAACCTTAAAGGATTTAAAACTTGACTACATAGATTTATATTTTGTACACTGGCCATTTAGAAATTTCCATCCAAAAGGGGCTGCTCCTGATTACCATAATAAAGATGCAAGACCCTTCTCAATTGAGCAGTATATGGAAACGTGGTATCAGATGGAAAGATTACAGAAGGCTGGCTATGTTAAGCACATAGGAACATCAAATATGACTATTCCTAAATTAAAGGAATTGATTAAGTACTGCACGATTATGCCTGCAGCAATTGAAATGGAGCTTCATCCATGTTTCCAACAGCCTGAGCAATTTAAATTTGTTCTTGAGCATGGCATTCGGCCCATTGGTTTCTGTCCAATAGGTTCGCCTACAAGACCGGATCGTGATAAGACTTCTGAGGACTATGTTGATATTCAGGAACCTGTAATTATTGAGATAGCTAAAGCTCATAATGTTCATCCTGCAGTTATTTGTATCAAGTGGGCTGTGCAGAGGGGGCAAACCCCAATTCCATTCTCAATATTTAGAAACGAATATGCTAGCAATATCCGTTGTGTAGTTGAGGATCCGTTGACTGAAGACGAAATGAAGAAAATAGAAGGTGTTGATAAAAACTGTAGATTAATCAAAGGACAAGTATTTCTTTGGGATGGAGCAAAGGATTGGACTGATTTGTGGGATTTGAACGGAGAAATAACAAAATAATAATTACGCTAATTGAAGATTTGGAGGTTTTATGTTAAAAGGAATTCCTTCTATTTTAACCCCTGAACTACTAAAGACACTAATGGAAATGGGGCATAGTGACGAACTAGTAATAGCAGATGGTAATTTTCCATCAGGCACTTTTGGAAAAAAGGTAATCAGACTCGATGGGCATGGTGTACCAGAGGTGTTAGACGCAATACTTAAGTTTTTTCCACTTGATCCTTACGTTGAAAGCCCTGTAGCATTGATGCAGGTCGTAAAGGGTGATACTGTTGAAACACCAATATGGGATATCTACAAGAAAATAATTAATAAACACGAATCCAAAAACAACAAAGTAGAAAATATTGAAAGATTTGCTTTCTATGAAAGAACAAAAAGTGCATATGCAGTAATTGCAACAAGTGAAGCTGCATTGTATGCCAATATCATTTTGAAAAAGGGTGTTGTAATAGAGTAGTATTCATATAGATGTACCTCCCTAATAAAAATGAGAGTTTAGTCAATACTAATGTAGCGCACCGTTTAGGCGGTGATTTAAATAGTTTCTCTTTTTTGAATACGAAATAGTATTATACCAATGGGAAGCTGGGTTAAAAGTAATTGTTAAATTGTAGGTGTAGCAATTACTTTTAACCAGCAATAGAGTTAGGATGTCGGTTTGAGTTAAAGTATTCTAAAATTCAATTACAGGGTTTGATAAAATGAAAAAAAAACACATTAATCATTTATCTATATTATTTAAAGACATATCAATTAAAAATAAGATTTTTATTTTTTATATAATTATTTTAGGGATTTCACTAAGTATATTTGCTTTGCTCACCATAAGTATATCCAATAAGGCAATAATCGAAAAAGCTCAAAAAAATGCGGGACGTGAGCTGACACTTATTGATAAAAGTCTTATGAACTTGACCAGAAATTGTGAGGACTATGCAAGAATATTATCTACTGAGAACAGATTGCAAAATCAACTTGAATTAGTTAGAAATAGTGATTTGAACTCAATTCAAAATATAGATGTTGAAAAAACTTTAAAGGAAGTAATTAGTAATATTGTACAACCTAATACTAAGATGTCGGCTGCAAGTATTATGTCATCGAAAAACGTACTATTTGACATAGGTTATGCAGACAATTTAAGTGTTTATTCCCAGTTTGATAGAACTATGATAAACGAAGTAGTTGAAATAAAAAGCCCTGTTTGGACGAGCTTGTTTAAACTAAAGTATCGTTATGGTGAGGAGGAGAATGTTTTTGCAATTGCAAAATCTATTATAGGAAGAAATACAGGGGCTAGATTGGGAATAGCAATACTTTATCTTAAGGAAACCGAAGTTGCATCAATTTATTTAAATAATATAATAAATGAAAATGATAAGTTTTTTATACTGGATAGTGAGAACAATATAATATCAACCCAGGATAAATATGATTTGTATCATAAATTTGATGAAGAGAAATATTTGGGAAAATATAGACTGGATACAATTCAAAATGACGGAAGTCTAATAGTAAATATTGATGGTATACGAACATTGGTAACTTTACATAGATTTGATAAGCTTAATTGGAAGATTATTAGCACTATTCCTTTGAATGAAATAACTAGTGAGAATAAAGGAATAACAAGATTGATAATTATTATTGGCGTTGCATGTCTGGTGTTTGCATTTGCAGCATCATATCAGTTGTCTTACACAATATCAAAGCCTATTCTAAAACTGGTTAGAATTATGAAGGAAATAAAGCAGGGAAATTTGGGACTAAGAGCTGATTTTAACGCTAATGACGAGATTGGGATGCTTGGAGATGGTTTTAACAGCCTTATGGATAGAATTAACAAACTATTGGATCAGATTTATAATGAACAAAGGATAAAGCGTGAAAACGAATTCAGACTTCTACAATCACAGATTAAGCCACATTTTCTCTATAATACCATTGAAACTATTATTTCATTTATAAAACTTGATTTAAAGGAAAATGCCATAATGTCAGCAAAGTATCTAGCTGGATTTTATAGAATTTCATTAAGTAAAGGAAATGACATTATAACTATAGATGACGAAATGCTGCTTATAAAGAATTATTTATCAATACAAAAGTTAAGATATATAGAATATATGGATTATGAACTGCAATTTGATGAGGAAATATTAATTTATCAAATTCCAAAGCTGACATTACAACCACTGGTAGAAAATTCTATTTATCATGGCTTGAAGCAAAAAGAGGATAAAGGCACACTGATAATTAAAGGTTTTAAGAATGAGGAATGTATTAACATTGAAGTTTTTGATGACGGGATAGGAATAAGCCCGGATAAGATTGAAAGTATACTTCACAGTTCAACCGTACAGAATAAGCTGACAGATTTTGGAGTCAGCAGTGTTGATTCCAGATTAAAGCTTCTGTATGGAGAAGAATACGGTTTAAAGATAGAAAGTATAGTTGGGGTATATACCAAAGTCACTGTCAAACTGCCGGCAATAAAATTATAATACTATTTCGTATTTAAATATAAGAAACAATATTTTAAATCACTGCTTACGAAGTAGACTGCATATGCAGCGACTCATAGCTTGAAAAATGCGAAGTTTACAATTAGTGCATTCATCATCCACTTCGCATTTTTGAGAAATCAAGCAATGGCGAGCTTTGCTTCATCGCCGCTAATGCGGTTATTTAAAATGTGATTCCACATTTTAAATGCAAATTAGTATAAAGGGGTTAATCAATATGTACAAGGTTATGATTGTAGATGATGAGTTTTATTTCAGAGAGGCTCTAAAAATTTCATTGCCATGGGAAAAATTAGGCTTTGAAATATGTGGTGAGGCTAAAAATGGAAAGGAAGCATTGAATAAAATACAGGAATTAAAGCCTGATATAACAATTGTAGATATAAATATGCCAATAATGGACGGCCTGGAGTTTGCCAAGAAATTAAGAGAAATAGGAATTGAAAGTAAAATCCTAATTTTAACTGGGCACAGTGAATTTAGTTATGCTAAACAAGCAGTTTCATTAGGAGTATACAACTATTTGCTAAAACCAGTAAATGAAGACGAACTAGCTAGTTGTTTATGTGAAATGAAATCAGATATAGAAAAGGAAGCTAATATAAAAATTGAGGTAGAAAAGCTAAAAAAACAAGTTGAAGAAAACATTCCATTACTGAGAGAAAAATTTTTAAATGACTTATTACAGGGAAACTCAGTAATAAAGTCAGAGGAAGTAGCCAGCAAAATAAAATATCTCAAAATGAATATACTTTCTAAATTTTATCAAGTTGCGGTAATTGAAGTTGACTATGATGAGAACTTTGAATGGACCGATGAAGACAGGCAGTTATGGTTATTTGCTGTTAAAAATATTACAGGTGAAATACTACAGGAGTATTTTGAATTTGAAATGTGCTATGACAGAGATGACCGATTATGTATTGTAGTATGCTTAAAAGGAAATGAAGCAGACTCATTGATAGAGAATGCACTTGAGA
>JAEZIB010000063.1 GCA_023416275.1 Bacillota bacterium
GGCGGCAAAGGTGGCAAAGGCAATAGTAGCTTGAACGAAGTGAAAGCCAGCGTCTTTAGGCGCTGGCCGGTAACAAGCCCTTATAGGGCTAACACAAGCCACCCGTTTTACGGGTGGTCATGACTTAGCAAGGTTTAAACCAAAGTAAAGACAACATTATTTACATTTATTCCAAAAGCTTAATAATTTCATTACAATGTTATAATATATGTTTATTGAGCAAAATAGTTAGTGACATCCATAGAAATTGACTTATATCGCAATATACTTGAAGGATAAATTAAAAATAGAAATGGGGTATAGATATGAGAGGGTATTACTTAATGCCGCATCCACCAATTATGATACATGAGATTGGAAAAGGTGAAGAGGCAAAAATCCAAAAAACTATTGACGGCTGTAATACAATAGGAACAGAGATATCAGAATTAAGCGTTGATACTATTATTATAATAACGCCTCACGGAAATATTTTCAGAGATGCTATTGCTATGATAGGTGAAGAAACCTTAGAGGGTAATTTAAGCCGATTTGGAGCTAGACAAGTAGCTTTCAAATTAAAAATCAATACTTTGCTTACCAATGAAATTATCAAGGAGGCAGAGAAAGCTAATATTGCTGCAGTTGCATTAAGCAAACAAAATGAAAATATATACAGGGTAACACCTGAACTAGATCATGGAGTAGCTGTACCACTGTATCATATTAAGAATATAGATAAATATAAAATTGTGCATATTACTTATGGAATGTTAGCTCCAATAGAATTATATTCCTTTGGAATGGCTATAGAACAAGCGTGTAAAAATACCAATACTCAAGCTGTAATAATAGCATCGGGTGACCTTTCTCACAGGCTGACAGAGGATGGAACATATCCGTACAGTCCATATGGAAGGAAATTTGACTTGCAGCTAATGGATATTCTTAGAGAAGGGAGAATTATTGATTTATTCAATATGGATCAGATTTTAATTAATGAAGCAGCAGAATGTGGTCTGAGATCTCTCTATATTCTAGCAGGAGCCTTGGACGGCAAAGAGGCAAAGGCAGATATTTTGAGCTATGAGGGTCCCTTTGGAGTGGGTTATGGAGTGGCAAGATTTAATATTAAGTATGGAAAATCAATATACAGTGATTTAAAGCAAATAGGGAAGTCAAAGCACATAAGGAGATTAAAAGAAGGTAATTCATATACTAAGCTGGCTAGAAGAAATCTGGAAAATTACTTTAAGACAGGGAAGGCATTATCAGTTGATGATGTTAAGGATGTGGAACTGTTAAATAATAAAAAAGGTGTCTTTGTTTCACTGAAAATAAGAGGAGAGCTAAGGGGATGCATAGGTACTATTGAAGCAGTTACAGCATCAGTAGCAGAGGAAATATTGAATAATTCAATTTCTGCTGCCTTTAATGATCCCAGATTTTCACCTTTAAGAGAAGAAGAATTGTATGAAACAGATATTTCGGTAGATTTGCTATACCCTGCCCAGAAGTGTAGCTTTAATGAATTAGACCCTAAAAATTATGGTGTAATAGTGACTTTTGGAAGAAAAAGAGGACTACTGCTTCCAAATCTTGAAGGGGTAGATACAAAAGAAGAGCAAGTGTCTATAGCTCTTCAAAAAGCTGGAATTAATTCAAGTGAACCTTATGAAATTGAAAGATTTAAAGTAGAAAGGTTCAAAGAAATAGAATAATGAGGTGAAAAGGTGAAAAAGGAAGCGCTGTTTTATAGCGTAGAAAAGGAAAAAGTAAGATGCAGTCTTTGATAGAGAAAAGACAGCTATAGAAGACTTAAGAAAGGCATACAAGTTGTCAATGGGCAAACTCAGCTTTGTTTATGTGAGCAATGTAACCAAGGATGAAATGAAATATATTATTGATTAGTTGAATAATTAAAATCCTTAGTTTATACTAAACACAATAATAGTATAAAGTAAACTAAATAGGGATTGCTTAGCAGAAAAGCAATTACTAAATAGGTTATCAATTTTAAAAAAGGGATGTGTTAAAATGAAGAAATTTATATCTGAATTTAAAGAGTTTATTTCAAAAGGTAATGTTATTGATTTAGCTGTCGGTATCATTATCGGAAGTGCATTTACTGCCATTGTTAATTCATTGGTAAATCAGGTTATAATGCCTGCTATTGGTTTTATAATTGGCAAAATTGATTTTACAGGGCGAAAATTTCCACCTGATGCAGCAGAGGGTGAGGCAGCAATAATGTATGGTGCTTTTATTCAGCAGATTATTAATTTCTTAATAATTGCATTTGTTGTATTCTGTATGGTAAAAATGATTAACAAGCTTAAAAGAGTTAAGGCTGAAGAAGTGAAGGAAAAGGTAGACGAAACTCCTCCACCATCAGCTGAACTTCAAATGCTGACAGAAATACGAGATTTACTCAAGGAAAGTAAATCTGCAAAATAGTAGGAAAAACAAATATGAGTAAAAAGATGGCAAGTCAGACTTAATTTATTATCCATAGTTTGTAATGTACTAAAAACCAACATCATGTCGGTTGTTTTAGATAAAGCATCAATTTATGAACTAAGTTTGTAGTTGTTTTTAACTCAACTATTTAGTTTAAATAGCAGTATTAATAGGCTTTAAGTTGTATATTCAACTGCGAAGATTGAGTAATTTATATAAATAGAATGGTGGTGTGATATATGGAATGGTTAAGTAGTCAAAATCATGTGTTATTAGCACTTATGGCAACATTAATGACATGGGCGCTGACAGCGCTTGGAGCATCTATGGTTTTCTTTTTTAAGGAAATAAATCAGAGGGTTCTTAACACCATGCTAGGATTTGCGGCAGGAGTTATGATTGCTGCCAGCTTTTGGTCACTATTAGCACCGGCAATAGAAATGGCGGAGAACTCTTTTTTACCTGCATGGCTTGTTGCAGCAATTGGGTTTGTGGGAGGAGCTGCTTTTTTAGCAATAGCTGATAAGATTATTCCACATGCCCATTTCAATTCTAAGGAAGGCGAAAGTGAAGGTGTTTCAACAAAGCTTAGACGCAGCATACTATTAGTTTTTTCAATTACGTTACATAACATTCCCGAAGGCTTGGCTGTTGGTGTAGCGTTTGGTGCCGTAGCAAATGGAATAAACGACATGTCTATAATGTCAGCAGTGGCTGTAGCCATTGGGATAGGTATACAAAATTTTCCTGAAGGTGCTGCTGTATCCATTCCTTTAAGGAGAGAAGGGCTTTCACGCAGAAAGAGCTTTCTTTATGGACAGGCTTCTGGGTTAGTAGAGCCAATCGCAGGAGTTATAGGTGCACTTGCTGTTACTTTTATTAGGCCTATATTACCATATGCTCTTGCTTTTGCAGCGGGGGCAATGATTTTTGTTGTAGTTGAGGAACTTATTCCAGAGGCGCAGAGCGGTAATCACAAGAGTACACATCTCGCTACTGCTGGATGTATAATTGGATTTGCCGTTATGATGATATTAGATGTTGCTTTAGGATAGGAAGCATTCATGAATACATCTTTTAATCAAAATATATTGTTTATCTGTTCAGCAAGCCTCCTAAAGCTGGTTATGCTTGATAAAATTCATCTAAAAACGAAAATAGCAGTTTAATTTACATAGGAATTAGTTTATTATTAGATTGGTAATTAATTAAATACAACTGTACAGGAGGATAAAGCTTTGAGTATTACAAAGAATTATTTCGGCACATTGCCAGATGGTACTGACGTAGACAGCTTCACATTAATAAATTCTAAAAATATGTCTGTAGATATTATTAATTTTGGAGGAATTGTAGTTTCAATTCGTGTTCCTGATAAGAATGGTAACATATCCGATGTAGCATTGGGTTACGCTCAATTGGATAAATATATTGATAATGATGCTTACATTGGTGCATTAGTAGGGAGACACGCAAATAGGATAGAGGATGCAAGGTTCGAGTTAAATGGTAAGGTTTATGAGCTTTTAAAAAACGATGGTGAAAATCATCTTCATGGAGGTGGAATAGGTCTCCATAACGTTGTTTGGAAGGCAGAAGTATCAGAACAGAATGGAAAAGAAAAATTAGTTCTTACTCATACAAGTCCAGATGGGGAAGAAAACTACCCTGGAAAGCTGGATGTTACAGTTGAATACTCATTATCAGAGGAAAATGAACTGATAATAGATTATACTGCTGTTTCAGATAAAGATACTGTAGTTAATCTGACGAATCATGCCTACTTCAATCTCGCGGGACATAATTCAGGAGATGCTACACAACATCAGCTTTTTATTAATGCTGACTATTTTACTCCTGTCAATGATGAATGTATACCAACTGGAGACATTACAAGCGTTAAAGGAACTGTGATGGATTTCACAAAAATGAAGTGCATCGCTGATAATATAAATAGCACAGATGAGCAAATTGTAAATGGAAAAGGCTATGACCATAACTGGGTTCTTAACACAAAGGGAGATATTAATGAATTAGCTGCTGAACTATATGACCCTGAAAGTGGAAGAACTATAGAAGTGTATACTACAAAACCAGGAATTCAGTTTTATTCGGGTAATCACTTGAGCGAAAAGTATGTTGGTAAGGATAATACAGTTTATGATTCGAGAACTGGAGTTTGTCTTGAGACTCAGTATTTCCCTAATGCGATGAAACACAAGAACTTTCCATCTCCTATTTTAAGGGCTGATGAAAAGTACCATCATATAACAATATACAAGTTTACTAATAAATAAATCAACTTTCGCACATATAAATTCTATCGCTGCGGTAGATTTATCAGTGGTTTGTTGCTAAAATGATTGCATGGAAATAGTAAAGGTTCATCTACAAAAAATTCATGCAATTATTTTTAATCTAACTTTTTATTGATAAGTCTCCCACGCCTAATTTTTTAACTGGGAAGTCTGAAAAAACAAAAACCCCTGAACTCTTACAGGGGCTTTTTGATGTCTGATTGATAAAAGCAACGTCAGTTTATTAATTGAGTTGCTTATTATCTTTTACCGTATCCGCCATTAAAGCTTTTCTGAGAAGCTTTCTTAGCTTTTCTGCAATCAGGACATCTTGCAGGTTCATTTGTAAATCCTTTTTCTGCGTAAAACTGTTGCTCACCAACAGTAAAGGTAAAAGTTGCACCGCAATCTTTACAAGTAAGAGTTTTATCTTCCATGAGACTACCTCCTAAAAATTTTGTTGCTGAGCATATAAAACCTTATACATTACGGGATGAAAAAGGAGGTTATATCAGAATAAGAAATTATAAAGCTTAGCAATTTAATTATACTATCGAGAATTGTAAAAATCAAGAAATTTTGAGGAACTTAGTATTTAAAAATATAAAAAAAATGAAATTTCTATTGACAAATATGGTATTGTGCCGTAAAATATCAAATGTGCCTTGCGAGACAGTGTCTTAAGAGACGTAATATGGTGGGTATAGTTCAGCTGGTTAGAGCGCCAGATTGTGGTTCTGGATGTCGTGGGTTCGAATCCCACTATCCACCCCAAGAAATAGTATAAACATTTTGTTTATACTATTTTTTTTTCCTAGAATAAAAATTTAGGTTGAAAGTTAGAGCTTTTAGAAAAAAATTATTGTGGCTTCATTGTGTAAAACTACCTAAAAAATGTGTTTAGTGAAGCTCGATACTAAGATTTAAATAGTGCTTTATTGATAATCCTTTTTAAGAATTTTGAGTAAATTAACTTATTTAAAATAATATCAATACTAAACAATATCATTTTAGTTTATAACTTAATAATATTACAATAATTATGAAATAAAAATGAAACATTTTTTTTCTTTTTGCGTCTATAGTTGTTATATAGACTTAACTTTCAAGTTAAAACAGTGGGGAGGAACCTAAAAAATTAAAGTAAAGCATTTGTACAATACGAAAACTTGACACAAATATTATTCGAATAAGAGCTTATTGGAGATGTAGTTTCAAGTGGGTTTTTGCAAAATAGCTTGCCTAAATTTATGTGCCCTGAGCACGGAGAGGAATGATTATTTATGGTTAGAAAATTATTAATATGGTTAGTAATAGTGGTTGTATCATTTTCCGCGGTTGGGTGCGGCAGTAAATCTAGTGAAAGTACTGCTGATGTTCAAAACGAACAAGTTTCAGTTGATTTAAGTAAACCTATTAAAGGTGACACAGAAAAGCTTAATTTGACATTTAGAGAGGATAATTCAGCATCCGGTAGTGAGGAAGTTCAGGAAGTAAGTAATAGTGCAAATGGTCAAAGCTTAGCAAATATGTCCATTGGGCAAAAGATTATTTTTACTGGGCAGGTAAAAATGGAAACCTTGAATTTTGATAAAACTAAAACTGATTTATGCAAATACATAGCAGCTATAGGTGGCTTCACACAAAATTCATCAGTTCAGGGCGGAGGAATAGGCTATGCAGGAATAAAAAGTGCTGAATATGTATTTAGAGTTCCAAAGGCTAAATATAATCAGTCACTTATTGACTTAAGAAAATTCGGAACTGTAGTATCAGAACAATCAAGTGGGGAAGATGTTACTGAACAATATTTTGATACTGAGGCACGATTAAAGTCATTAAAAATTCAACAGGATCGTTTGCATGAGCTTCTTAAGAAAGCTGTAAAGATGGAGGATATATTAAAAATTGAAAAGGAGCTCCAGACAACATTGTATGAAATAGAAAATTATACCGGAACTCTCAGAAAATGGGATTCTCTTGTAGAATACTCAACATTGATGGTTAATATATCTGAAGTTGAGCAAATAAAGCCAGTAACACCTAAAGAAAAAGATGGATTCTTTCAAAGAATAGCTTTTAGCTTTAAAAATAGTTTGATAGGTGTAGGAGAATTTTTGCAGGATTTTGTAGTAGCCTTAGCTGGTGCATTGCCAGTAATTATACCAGTAGGGTTAATTTGTTACTTAATATTTAAAGTTGTGACAAAGAAAATTCGTAAATTAGAAAAAAAAGAAATTAGTGAGAAAGATGAAAATCAGGAATAGCAAAATAAATAGCAAATATGGAATATAATTTGTGTTAATTTATAGCAAACAGGAGTAATGTAATTACGAATAACTAAGGGCTGTTTCATAATGTATTTAACCCCATATATTTGATTCTGATAGTAAGAACCAGTATACGGTATATGGATAAAGATACATTAGGAACAGCCTTTTTAATAGACTTTTTTGATGATAATACGTATTATAGAAGTATGTTGATTCAAGAATTTTTTAAAGTTAATTGCTGTTTTAAACTTTGCTCAATAGAAGTTCGGAAAATAAATTTGTTCATGGAGCTTTACCAAATTTTTGTGCCCAAAGTGGGTATGGGAGGTTATTATGTACGCAGTAACTTATTCGCTAAGAGAAATTAATAATACTGACTCGGAGCAGTATTATATTAATGTAGAAATATTTACTAATGAAGTTATTTCAGAAATGGATAATCTAACTGAAGATATAGTTAATGCATACACAGCTTATTCTATAAAAAAACAGAACTCAATAATTTCCTCCAAGGAAGAATATTCTTTTGAGCTACTTGTACTGGGTACTTTATGGAAAATATACAGCGGAGATGCATTTGGGCTCAATGCAGTACCAAGACAACTACTTACAGGGCTTGCTAAACTTCGCGAGCAAGGTGGAAGGCTTAAGCCAGGTATAGATTTTATTCGTGGAATTATGGCTACTATTTTTCTATCACCTGATTTGTATGACAATATGTTCATTTTAGCCCCAACATTAGAACAGATGGAAAAGCTTTTAAATTGGCTTGATGCAACAGGAGAATTTCATAGAGAGGTTAAAAGACTAAGAAAGTGGCAGGAATATTTAAAAACTCTTGATGGAAAAGTGGCCTCAGACATAATAGCTACTACCATAACACTAGCTGCATGGTTTGATATTCGCAGTGAAGAGGTTCTTGGTAAGTACACCTCTAACGTGGATAGATATCTGAACGAATTTCGTACAGAACGATACTGGCATGAAGATGTCATATTCTGTGGACGCAGAAGAGTAGAGTACCATATGAATATGGTTGGAGCAGAAATAATGAACAGAGCCTATAGAAACGCTTTTATTCAAACAAGTCAAAAGTTAGTAATGCTACCTGCGTGTATGCGGTTACTGCCTGCAGATAAATGTAAGGCAATAGAAAATGGCGGTAATTTCAAGTGTGTAGGATGTACTGAGCAATGTAGTGTTAATAAGCTGACAAAGCTTGGTATTGAGAAGGGGTTTATAACATCAATGATATCTCATGAATCTTCAATTTCAGCATCTAAAACTGACAAAAGCCTATTAAATTCTGACACTGGTATAGTTGGAATAGCATGTGTGCTTAATCTTATATCAGGTGGCTGGATGCTTAATGATATGGGTATAGCTGCACAATGTGTACTTTTGGATTATTGTGGCTGCAGGAACCATTGGAATAAGGAAGGTATACCTACTGAAATCAACTTCAGCAGGTTAAAAAAAATATTGGATTATTAAGTTACACAGAATAACTATTAATATATGAAATAAATTCAATTATGACTTATATTACTTACTTACATACTAATATGTATATTATTAGTAAAAATAATACAAAAAAACCTATAATCAAAAGATTAAAGGTTTTGGTGACCCATCGCAGATTCGAACTGCGGACACCTTGATTAAAAGTCAAGTGCTCTGCCAACTGAGCTAATGGGTCAAATGGCTGGGATGGCTGGACTCGAACCAACGCAATGCCAGAATCAAAATCTGGTGCCTTACCAACTTGGCGACATCCCAACGTCAAGCGCAAGACCTATTATAAAGAGGTTTGCACTTTTTGTCAAGCGAAAAAACAAAAAAAATAAAAAAATATTTTTTGTTAAGCAACTAAGCATTAGAAAGCCTAAGTTTGGCTGGTTGATAATCAATGCTTATTTCAATTTCTATTGTGAGAAAGTTGGGATAAGAAAAATAATAGCAGACTAATTTGCATTAAGCAATTTTAGTCTGCTAACAAGTTTTTAAATCTTAAAGTCTTGAGTTGCTATGTCAATTAGCTGTAAATCTTTATTTCTTTCCTCAGCCATTCTGATTGACCATTCATTTTCAAATAGTATAGAGTTTCTGCCAAGCTTATCTTCTACAATAATTGCTGTACTAGGAAGGTTTAGTTTTCGTGGATCTAAACCTACATTTTTAATCCATCTTGCATGTCTGAAAGGAAGGTTTTGAACTCTAAGCTGTACACCATACTCGTTCTTTAATCGATATTCTAATACTTCAAACTGAAGTGCTCCTACCACACCAACAATTAATGCTTCAATACCGATGTCAATTTGCTTGAATACCTGAATAGCTCCTTCCTCAGAGAGCTGATCAATACCTTTAATAAATTGCTTTCTCTTCATTGTGTCAGCAGGGGTAATTCTTGAGAAAAATTCTGCTGGGAATATAGGAATACCTTGAAACTTAATATTGTCATTACCTTCGTACAAGGTATCTCCAATATTGAATATTCCAGGGTCAAATAACCCAATGATATCACCAGCGAAAGCTTCTTCCACAATAGTCCTCTCTTGCGCCATAAACTGCTGCGGTTGTGAAAGACGAACCTCTTTTCCCGCATTAACATGCTTTACTGACATTCCTTTTGTAAATTTACCTGAACAAATTCTTAAAAAAGCAAGTCTATCTCTATGTGTAGGGTTCATGTTTGCCTGTATTTTGAAGATAAAGCCAGAAAATTTGTCACTTTCGGGGTCAACTTCACCTCCAAGTGCTTCAACTACTCCTGGTGAAGGTGCAAGCTCTAAAAATTCTTCTAAAAATGGTTGTACTCCAAAATTAGTCATTGCACTTCCAAAAAACATAGGAGTTAGCTCACCGCTACGAATTTTACTCTTATCAAAGTCATCTCCAGCCATGTCTAGGAGTTCAATATCCTCACAAAGCTTATCGTGATAGTGACTCCCTAACAAATCAGCGAATATAGGGTCGTCTACTTTTCCAACCTGTGATGAAACTTGGGTTTGTCCATGCTCACCGCCGGTAAAAAGTTCTATTTGTTTTAGCTTGCGATTGTATACTCCTTTGAAATCCCCATCAATACCAATAGGCCAATTCATAGGATAAGAACGAATACCAAGCACGTTTTCTAATTCCTCCATCAATTCGAAGGGGTCTTTGCTGGCACGATCCATTTTGTTTACAAATGTGAAAATTGGAATACCTCTGAGCTTACATACATGGAAAAGCTTTATTGTCTGTGCTTCAATACCTTTTGCACCATCTATAAGCATAACAGCACTATCAGCAGCTACAAGAGTTCTATAGGTGTCTTCACTGAAGTCTTGATGGCCTGGTGTATCTAGTATATTGATGCAATAATTATTATATTCAAATTGCATAACACTAGAGGTAACAGAAATTCCTCTTTGCTTTTCAATTTCCATCCAGTCAGATACGGCGAATTTGTTTGCTTTCCTTGATTTAACGGAACCAGCCATTCTGATGGCTCCACCATAAAGCAATAATTTTTCTGTTAATGTAGTTTTTCCTGCATCAGGGTGAGAAATAATAGCAAACGTTTTTCTTCGTGATACTTCTTTTTTTATTTCAGCTTTTATATCTGGCATACTAACCTCCCACGCCCCATTTGGGCACAAATTATGGTGAAGTACTCGTGGAGGTACGCAACATGTTTATTTACTAAATCCACATTCTTTTGAGCTACCTAACCTCTCGTAATTCTTTTATTAACACGTTTTCCACGTTTCATTGTATATTATAGCCAATATGCTGTCAAATACAAAAAAGAATAAACAATTGAAATACATTTCAGCAATCCAGGCTTAAATATATTAGTTTTAGAAATATTAGCATTAAAAGGATATTTTACATTTTGTATAGAATATTATAAACTAAAGAAAAGTAGAAAAATATATTAATATCTGAATAAATGGCATGCTAATAACTGTTAATTGAATTTACGCAAAAACTAATTCACTCAAACGGAGGATATATGGAAAATAAAAAAGTCTTTGTTACTATAGATAATAATAAATATGAAACTGAAATAAAAACCACTCTTTCAGAATTAAGCAAACGTTTCAAAAGTGAGAGTACGTATGCTATTGTTGCAGCAAGAGTTAATAATGACATAAAGGATTTAAGCTATGAAGTTAATGAGGATTCAGATATTAAATTTATAGACTTAACTGATGAAGATGGTATGAGAATATACAGGCGAAGTTTGTACTTTATTTTTATTAAAGCTGTAAATGAAATTTTCCCTGATAGAAATGCAGTAGTCAGCCATCCTATGAGTAATGGTGTATACTGCGAAATTAATGGGACTGAAGCGTTAACAGAAATTGATGTTGAAAAAGTTGAAAAGAAAATGAAAGAGATTATTGCAAGCAACTTGCCCTTTGAAAAAAAAGTTATTCCTTTAGAAGATGCTAGGCAGCTTTACAAAAATACAGGAAGACTTGATAAATATGAAGTTCTGGAATATAGAAAGAAATCACATGTAACAGTTTATAACTGCGGAGGTTATGAAGATTATTATTATGGATATATGTTACCAAATACCGGCTATATTAATTGCTTTGCTCTTAAATTTTACCAGCCTGGTGTAGTAATACAGTTTCCATCAAAGTGTAATCCAAAAGTTCTTCAACCATTTGAAGAACAAAAAAAGCTGTTTAAGGTTTTTATTGACTACAAGAAGTGGATAAGGATATTAGGAGTACAAAATGTAGGAGCATTAAATGACATTGTAAATGCAGGTGAAATAGGAGATTTAATAAGGGTCAGTGAAGCTATTCATGAGAAGAAAATAGCTGAAATAGCTGATAAAATCACAAACCATGAGGAAGAAAAAAGAATTGTTCTTATTTCGGGACCCTCTTCCTCAGGGAAAACTACCTTTGCAAATAGATTAGGTATTCAGCTTAGAGTTAATGGTTTTGTTCCTCAGACTATTTCGTTAGACAATTATTTTGTAGATAGAGACAAAACGCCAAAGGACTCTGATGGGGACTACGATTATGAAGCACTTGAAGCCATAGATGTTGATTTCTTCAATAAACAGCTTTCTCAGCTATTAGAAGGTTTTGAGGTAGAAGTTCCAATTTACAATTTTGAGACTGGTACAAGAGAGCCTTTGGGACAAAAAATGAAAATGAATAAAAATACCATACTTGTTATTGAAGGTATACATGGTTTGAATGACAAGCTTACTGCATCAATTTCTCCAGAGGATAAATATAAGGTTTATGTTAGTGCGCTGACTTCAATGAATATTGATGATCACAACAGAATACCATCTACTGACACCAGAATACTGAGAAGAATCGTAAGGGATAACCAATTCAGAGGATGCTCCGCAATTAATACTATAAATAGATGGCCATCAGTGAGAAGGGGTGAGGAAAAAAATATATTTCCTTATCAAGAGAATGCGGATATCATGTTTAACTCGTCGCTGGTATATGAGCTGTGTTTGCTAAAGACATATGCAGAGCCTCTTTTGATGGAATTGGGACGAGAAAATGAAAGGTACTCTGAGGTGAAGAGATTGATTGAATTTTTAAGCTATTTCTTACCTATAGATGCAAAGGACGTTCCTAATAATTCAATAGTGAAGGAATTTATTGGCGGAAGTTGCTTCTTTTAAGGAAAAAACTCATAGGTAGTAAACTTTAGTTGATAACTCAAACTTCGCATATAAAAATCTATTAGTGCGGTAGAATTATCAATGGTTTGTTGCCAAAATAATTGCTAGAATTAGTAATGATTCATAGAAGTAGCTTTGCTGTCGCACACATTCACCATCCATGGTTCATAGTGTGCTAAAACCGACATCGTGTCGGTTTTCCAGCAAAAAAACTTCGTCTCACCAACTAATTCATGCAATTATTTCTAACCCAACTTTCCATTGATAATGCTACCACACTTGATATTACTAGGTTTTGAACAATATATTTTACTGCGAAGTTTGATTTAATAAAAAATAAGTTAGTCTCCAAATATAGTTTTAAAGGTTATTGTGACATTCATTAATAAATCAGTATTTTGCAACTTTAATTGTTAAAGGAACATACTCTATAAGGGGTGGAAAAAATGAAGCTACGTGATATTTCTGAAATACTAGATGCTCAAGTTATTACTGGTGAGGATTTTTTGGAATATAGTGTTACCGCTGGATGTGGTTCTGATTTGATGAGTGATGTAATGGCTTATGTAACAGAAAGTGTGTTGCTGCTGACGGGACTTATTAACTTACAGGTTATCAGAACTGCAGAAATGATGGATATAAAAGCAATTGTTTTTGTGAGAGGTAAGCTTCCTTTAGATAGTATGGTTGAACTAGCAAAAGAGAAAGAGATTGTTTTGATGTCAACTAAGCTCACAATGTTTGCTTCGTGTGGAAGACTTTTTAATGCAGGTCTGCAAGGGAAGTCATAAAAATAAGCTAGATGAAGGTTTGAGGTAGTTAATAACCTCCCATGCTACAAATACATTTGTGGCTTTTCCTTAACATTTCTACGTCAGGTGATAGAGGAGGACCGAGTCTATGCCAGTACTATAATTATTATTCAAAAATACTGAGCATAGATATAAATGCAAATATGGGTACTATAAAGCTAAAGTATGAGATATCTGCAAATGACTTTATAACTGCTGGAGAAGCCTCTAGTAATGTTAAAAACAAACTAACACAAATAGGTATTTCAGCCGATATTATTAAGAAGGCTGCCATTTCTATGTATGAAGCTGAAATTAATGCAGTTATTCATGGAAATGGCGGATATGCATATGTTGAGATCTTCAGTGATAAGGTAGTTATTAAAATTGTTGATAGTGGTCCTGGAATTCCTGATGTGGCTCAAGCAATGCAGGAGGGATATTCCACGGCTCCTGATAATATTAGAGAAATGGGCTTTGGAGCTGGAATGGGACTCCCCAATATGAAGAGATATGCAGATAAGTTAGAAATATATACTGAGGTGGGGAAGGGAACAAGTATAATATTAACCGTTAATTTTTAATATAACGAGGCAAGAAAATGTTCCCTACTTCTATAAATGTTGGGTATCGCTTAGGTTTTCAGGCGGTGAGATATTTACTGCCTCGATGAAATGCCGCTAATGTAATAAAATTTTTCTACAATCGAAAATTTTTATATTTAATCTAGGCATTATAACGAGGCAAGAAAATGTTTCCTACTTCTATAAATGTCGGGTATCGCTTAGGTTTTCAGGCGGTAGGTATATCTTTCGCCTCGCTTACACGCCGCTGAATGTAATAGCTCGAAAATAAAGTAAGTACGAACAAGGTGCATTTTCGAGCCACAAAAACCACAAGTGGTTTTTGACGGTGTATAAATTTAATTTTGAATCTAGGCGTTATAATTAAACAATAATAGAATAAATATCAGTATATAGTTTGTTGTAGGGGGTTAATATGCAAGAATATTTTCATTCTGTTAATCTTGACAAAGACAAATGCAGAGGATGTACTAATTGCATAAAGCGGTGTCCAACTGAGGCTATTCGTGTACGAAAGAGTAAAGCTCAGATAATAAATGAGAGATGTATAGATTGTGGTGAATGTATACGTGTTTGTCCTTATCATGCCAAAACTGCTATAAATGATGGGCTAGATATTATTAATAATTTTAAATACAAGGTTGTTTTACCTGCACCATCTCTTTATGGTCAGTTTGATAAAAAGTACTCTAGAGACAATATTTTATTTGCTCTAAAGTCAATTGGTTTTGATTATGTTTATGAGGTTGCAAAAGCTGCTGAAATAGTAAGTGAAGCTACCAGACAGCTATTGAAAAATACTGACATAAAAAAGCCAATGATTTCATCTGCCTGCCCAGCAGTTGTAAGACTTATTCAGGTTAGATTTCCTGGCTTGATTGATAATATTGTTAAATTGGAATCTCCAATGGAGGTTGCAGCGAAGATAGCAAAAAGTGAGATCCATGAAAAATATAATATAGCTATGGATGACATAGGTGCATTTTTTATTTCGCCATGTGCTGCAAAGGCAACAAGTGTTAAGTCACCATATGAAAAACAGAAATCAAATGTTGATGGCGTAATATCTATTAAAGATATTTATATAAAGATTCTTTCTGCATTGAACAATGTAGATAATAGCAGTAAGTTGGCAGAAGCCGGATCAGAAGGGATTGATTGGGCTAATTCCGGTGGAGAAAGCGGAGCGTTGAGTACAGAAAAGGTTCTATCTGTTGATGGAATACACAATGTTATAAAAATCTTTGATGAAATTGAAGAAGACAGACTTAAGGACATTGACTTTGTTGAAGCACTTTCATGCACTGGAGGCTGTCTAGGTGGGCCATTAACTTTAACTAATGTATTTATAGCAAAGACAACACAAAAAAAACATATGAATGAAGCTTCAAAAAAAAGTATTAATAGCATTTATAAAAAAAGCTATAAGGAACTTGTATGGACATCAAATGTTGAATATAAGCCAGTTATGAAGCTAGATCAAAATGTTTCAAAGGCTATAGAAAAATTAGAAATGCTTGAAAAGCTTTATGAGGAGTTGCCTGGCTTGGATTGTGGCGCATGTGGTTCTCCAAACTGTCGTGCACTTGCAGAAGACATTGTAAGGGGAATAGCTAGTGAGACTGATTGTATATTTAAGCTGAGAGAAAGAATAAGGGGTTTGGCAGAAGAAATGGTGGAGTTAGGAGGGAAGATGCCTCCTGTTATGGATAAAGAAAAGTAGCGAAGCTACTTTTCTCCGAAAATAAACTTCGTTTATTTCTCTCGGAAAGTAGCTTCGCTACTTTAGAGTATGGTTTGCTACTTGTCTCCGAAAATAAACTCCGTTTATTTGTCTCAGAAAGTAGCTTTGGTACTTTAGAATATGGTTTCGCTACTTGTCTCTGCAAATAAGCATGAACTATATGTCTCTACAAAAAATAGTCTGCTGCTTAGCTTTGTAATTATTTGGCGGGTATTTTTTGAGACATGCCTTTTAAATAAGTTAATATTAGCACATTATAGTTTGATAATAACAGTCGTTTATAAGTGCTTTTTATACAAGAGCTTGCATGATATTAGTTACTCAACTTTTCCAGTTGAATTATAGGTGTTCAAGCTTATGAAATGAAAAATTAAATAATTTTATGAAATAATTTAGTTTATTTGTCAACAAGCCATTGGTAAACTTAAGAATAGCTCGACTTTTCATTCGAATGTTGGGTTAGTGGCTTTAAGACTTTTTATGTAATTATGGAGGCTAAATGGATATTAATGAACTAATTACCGTAATAGATGGTAAGCTTTTAACTCAAAAAGTTAAAAATGCTGTAAAAATTGAAAACGTTTATATATGTGATTTACTTAGCTGGGTTATGTCGCATTCACAAAAAGGGGATGCATGGATTACTGTTTTAACAAATGTTAATGTGCCCGCAGTTGCTATGATGACTGATGTAGCATGTGTCATTATCCCGGAAGGAATAGACGTTGAAGAGCTAACTCTAAAGAAAGCAAATGAAAATGAAATAACAATAATCAGCTCTATGTACAGCGCTTTTGAAATTTGTAAGAAAATAATAAAGTCAAAGGCTTTTGACAGTTAATATCCTTGCAAAGGGAATTTATTGGAACAATATATTACTGTAGTATGCTATTATGGAGGCAAAAAGTGAACGTTGCATATGATTTACATATACATTCCTCATTATCTCCTTGTGCAGATAATGATATGACACCAAACAATATAGTCAATATGAGCATATTGAAAGGGTTGGATGTTATAGCTATAACCGATCATAACTCATGTGCAAACGTACAGGCAATAATGAATTGTGCAAAAAATACTTCTTTACTTGTTATACCTGGTATAGAAATAGAGACTGCGGAGGAAATACATGTAATTTGCTTATTTTCTGATACGAGAAGAGCTGTAGAAATGCAGAAGCTAGTCTACTCTAGGCTGCCCGCTATCAAAAACAAGGAAGACATATTTGGTGAGCAGCTCATTTTTGACGAGAAAGACAATCTGATTTGCAAGGAGAATAGACTTCTTTTAACAGCAGCAGATTTAACGATTAATGAAGTTTTTGATATTGTAAATAAAAAACTATACGGGATTGCAATCCCGGCACATATTGATAGACAAGCCAATTCTATTATTTCAAGTTTGGGTGCTATTCCTCAGGATATAGATATCAAATGTGTAGAGATAAGCAATAAAAATACCGAGAAAACTATTATTGCAAATAATATTAAATTACATAGAACAAAAAGAATATATTCATCAGATGCACATTATTTGTGGGATATTCATGAAAGAGAGTACTTTATAGAAGTTGAAAGCTTGACAATTGCAGATGTTATCAAGGCATTAGGAGTAAGTAAGTAAAAGATTTATATTTAGAAGTCTTTGCATATGTTTCCTAATGAAAGGGGCTAAAAAATGACACTAACTTATACTTTATCACTATTATTTTTTATAGCGTTTTCTGTGTATATTTTCTTAGGACTATATATTTTGCATCTTAATATGAAAAGTACATTAAACAGATTGTTTTTTATGGTTACCTTTTCATTATGTATATGGTCGTTTGCTTTTTCAATGTGTTATCTCACAAACGATTATAATACAGCAGTGCTATGGAGAATGATTGCAGCTATTGGTTGGACAACCATATTCAGTTTTTTACTACATTTTTTTATGTTGTTAACTGGTAAAAGTGAGTTGCTAAGAAAAAGATGGGTTTACATATTGATTTATTTGCCAGCAGTAGTATTTGCTTCTGTTTTTTGTTTTTATTTTAGTTATGCAAAACAGCTGTATAGTCTAACTTATTCTAATGTTGGTTGGATAACTATAGAACAAACCAGCATTTGGTCTCAATTATATAATGTCTACTATATATTTTGTACAATACTAGTTATATTTTATCTGTGGATTTGGGGTAGAAAATCAAAAGCAACTGATAAGAAAAAGATGTCATTTTTGATGATTGCTTCTTTTGCATTTTCAGTTTTATTGGGTACTTTAACAGAAATGATTGTTAATATATATACGTCTGTACAATGT
>JAEZIB010000120.1 GCA_023416275.1 Bacillota bacterium
ATAAAATAGAAAACTATTAAGATTATTATAGTCCATTTTGGTAATTGTTTTCTTTTGGAAAACTCTTTAATACTTTGTTTCATAAGGTTCGCTCCTATAATATTCAATAATTGGGAAAAACATAGATCGCAGAAAAAAGTCTGATTAAATCCAAGTGCAAAATAATACACAAAACGACAAAATACATCCTTAATATACAATAACAAAAATGCGAATAAATTTCAATATTAAATTACTAAAATTGGAAAATATGAATATTTTAAATTTTGACAAAAGCATGTTACGGTTCAAGCTTTGCCAGTTATAAACTCAGAAGATACTTTGATCATTTGTTGAGTGACTATTGCAAAACACGAAACTATATAGTCTAATCTAGCTTCTCCATTGATATATACTGCTTTACTATTCAAGCAATAAGTCATCGGTATACAGAAATTATTGTTTTTCAACAGCCCCAAGTGTGGGTGGCGTGTTAATTCGGTATTTTGGCGAATTTAGCTTTTAAGCCGATTTGAAAACAGTTTAGGTTTCAATTTAGCTAATAATTGTAAGAGTGTAATATTAGTGATAAAATTAAATATACTAACATATATTGTATATTAATTTACAGAGAGGCAGGAGAACTATGAGTTTTAAAGAAATTAAGGTAGAGGATTTGTTATTTAACCCATTTAAAAAAATAGGCAAAGAGTGGATGCTGATAACAGCAGGCAAAAATGAAAAGTTCAACACAATGACAGCCAGCTGGGGCTGCTTTGGAATTATGTGGGGAAAGAATGTTGCTACAACTTATCTGCGTCCTCAAAGATACACTAAGGAGTTTGTTGATGCAAATGACATCTTTACCATTTCATTTTACGACGAAACCTTCAAAAAGGCTCTAAACATATGTGGAGCCGTATCTGGAAGAGACACAAATAAAATTGAGCAAGCAGGTCTAACACCATACTTTGTAGATGGAACAGTTGCTTTTGAAGAAGCAAGCATGATTCTGGTATGCAAAAAACAATATCATTGCGATATGACTCCTGACAATTTTGATGAGAAAGAAAATGATAATAAATGGTATCCTGCTAAAGATTATCATACTATGTATATATCAGAAATTATTAAAGTTTTGGTAAAAGAGTAATTATAGGTGTGCTTTTACATAACTAAATGATTGCTACGGAAATAAACTGATCCTATGGTCCTAAAACATAATCTTTTTTTGTTACTAGAGTCAATTACAGTTAAATGCCTTTGCCCGATAAGCTATTGGTTTTAGGTGAAAATGCTTTTATGCAGATAGTAATTGACTTTGGTAATGTTTTCTCATTTATTAATCTTAGACAGACAAATCCTAATTTTGCCGAAAAGTTACAAAGAAGGCTTAAAAATTCAGCATACTTCCTCAGCTATTCCTATAAGCTTCAACGCATCACTTGTAGTCATGGGTTTACCCCATACATAACCTTGAATATAATCACTTCCTAAATTAGCAAGTATATCTAGCTGGTCTTGAATTTCTACACCTTCAGATAATACTGAAAAATTCATTATATGCCCTATGGAAATAATTGCTGCAACGTAATTCCTTCCAGAGTCGCTGACAAGAAGTTCGTCTATAAAAGATTTGTCAATTTTAAGGATATCAATAGGGAGCTTAGTTAAATAACTGAGTGATGAATAGCCTGTTCCGAAATCATCAAGTGCTATACGGATACCCATTTTCTTTAGTTCCTTTAAAATTTCAATTGCTTTTGATATTGATGAAATAAAAACAGATTCTGTAATCTCAATTTCCAGCTGATTTGGGGGAAAACCTGTTTCTTCAAGCATAAGCTTAATTTCATCTAAAAAGCCTTTATTCAACAAATGTAATACAGATATGTTTGCAGATAGCAACAGTTTTTCATTAGTGCTTTCAAGAATTTTTTTGAAAAAAATCATGGTATTACGAAGAACCCAATTATCAATAATTGTTATTAGTCCTGTTTTTTCTGCAACAGGAATAAACAAAGAAGGACTTATTTGATTTCCGTTTTCATCGTTAAGACGAGCTAGAGTTTCAAAACCTCTAAGCCTCTTTGATTTGGTATCGTATTGTGGCTGCAATACAAAGTACAGATTGTCGTCTTCTAAAGCTTTTCTAATTCTTTGTTCTAATGCTACATTATTTTCAATTGTTTCTGTCATAGAAGGATTATATAGACAGATATCCATGTTGCTGATATTTTTTGCATAATACATGGCAGCATCAGCAAAACGGAATAACTCTGTGGAATCCCTGGAGTCCAGTGGATATAGAGATACACCAAAACTAGCTGAAATGTAAAAGTAAGTTTCTTTCACTATAAATCTGTCTGATATGGCTAAAGAGTATTTTTTTATACTCTGTTTCAGGTCATCCTTGGAACCGTAATTTTCTATAATTATAATAAATTCATCGCCGCCAAGTCTTGCTATAAAATCATTTTTTCCCTGAACCATTTTCCATCGTTCTACAACTTGACAGAGAACTTCATCTCCTGCATCATGCCCAACTGAATCATTAATATTTTTAAAATCATTTATATCTATCATTACCAAAGCAAATTTATAACTCTCATTAGTACAGTTTGAAATTATTTTTGACAAATAGTCATTGAATTTGCGTCGGTTTGCAAGCCCTGTAAGTGTATCAGTCAGTGCAAATTCTGCGATGGTATTTTGATTGAGGTCTAGCTTCTTTAAGTACAGATAGATTAATAAGGTTACAGTTATGCAAGTAAACATTGCTGCTAATCCAGCAATTGATGAATATGCTTGAAGAAAAATAAAAGGAATTGCTAATGTAATAGTATGAATAGTACAAAGTGTAAGGACGGTTTGCATCCCTTTTTTTCTATAAAAAATAACCATAATTATGAGAAGGAACATTTGTAATTGAGTTAACATTCCACTAATTGTTAAGTAATGAAAAACTATATTAAAAAAGGTTAAATTGATTTGATATTTATTAATAAATGTTGTAGTTAAAAGAATTAATACATAAAAAAGAATAGGGAAAATTATAGTCCAGATTGGTAATTGAATTGTTTTAGAGAACTCCTTATCAACTGAATTATGTTGTCTCATACATTATGTCTCCCGTATACTTTCTTTATTTCAACCGTAAATAATTATGTATTTAATATTATTTTTGACTTCAATTAAGTAGAGAGTACCTATAAAGTCAAATGTATCAAATTAAAACGGTTACTGTTATAGTAGATATTTTTTCACAAATAAAAAACCTCAATTATAAAATAACACAAACATGCAACAAATATCAACATAAATCTGCAAAAAATTATTTTATTTATACAGATTTGTTGTTTTTATACAATATATTAGCGATAAAGCATTAATGTGTAATGAAAAATATAGGAATGAAAAAGGAACACTCTATTTCGTATGTGTTCCATGATAATGTGAATTTTTGGTTTATTTATAAATAATTATACAAGTGACAATTAAAGTTTATGCTAATAAAGTTGGCTTTATTAATTCATCTGATATTCCTAATAGCTTTACAGCATCTTTTGGAAGCATTGGTCTTCCCCATAGATATCCCTGCATATAATCACTTCCAAGGCTATCTAGAATATCCAGTTGTTTTTGACTTTCAACACCTTCTGAAATTACTGAAAAATTCATAATATGCCCTATTGAAATAATTGCGGCAACATAATTTCTGCCTGATTCACTAACTAATAGCTCGTCTATAAAAGATTTATCAATCTTTAATAAATCAATAGGGAGCTTTGATAGATAACTAAGTGATGAAAAACCTGTTCCAAAGTCATCTAATGCAATACACACACCTATTCTTTTTAATTCATTTAGTGTATCTATGGCTTTTGACATTGAGGATATAAATACTGACTCTGTAATTTCTATTTCAAGGTTGTTAGGAGGAAATTTTGTTTCGCTAAGCATTTGTTGTATTTCGTCTAAAAAACCTTTATTTAATAAATGCAGTACAGAAATGTTCACTGAAAGCATTAGTTTCTCGTTAGTTATATCTAAAACACTTTTAAAAAAAATCATAGAATTTCTAATAACCCAGTTGTCAATACTTGTAATAAGTCCTGTTTTCTCTGCCACTGGAATAAATGAAGCAGGGCTGATTATATTACCATATTCATCTTTCATACGGGCAAGGGCTTCGAAGCCTCTAATCTTTTTTGTTTTAGTATTGTATTGGGGCTGTAATACAAAGTAAAGGTTATTTTCTTCTAATGCTATTCTAATCTTCTGTTCCAGAGAAACACTGTTTTCTATTGTATCAGTCATTGAACGGTTGTACATACTAATGTTTACATTGCCACTATTTTTGGAAAAATACATAGCAACGTCAGCATAGCGGAAAATTTCTGAGGAATCTTTTGAATCCTTTGGATACAAAGCAACACCAAAACTAGCTGAAATATAAAAGTAATTAATATTTATAGTAAATCTACTTGATATAGCGGATGAATATTTTTTTATTTTTTGCTCTAGCTCTTCATCAGAACCATAATTTTTCAAAATGATAGTAAATTCATCACCACCAATTCTTGCAATGAAATCATTATCGCCTTGAACAATTTTCCAGCGTCTAACAACTTCGCTAAGAATTTCATCACCTGAATCATGTCCAACTGAATCGTTGATATTCTTAAAATCATCTAAATCAATCATAACTAAAGCAAATTTATCTTCTTCATTGCTGTATTCCGCAATAAGTTTATTCAAATAATCATTAAAGGCTCTGCGATTAGGTAGTCCGGTAAGTGTATCAGAAAATGCATATTTAATAATTGTATTCTGATTACAGTCTAATCTTTTTAAGTAAAAATAAATTAGTATTGATACAGCAGTACTAGAAATCAGTATTGCAACACCTGCAAGTGGAGTATAAACTTTTCCAACAATAATAGGAAGTATTAATAAAGTGGCCTGAATACTACTGAGAATTAATACGGACACTAATCCAACTTTTCTGTAAAAAACCACAATTATTATAAATAGTAGCATTTGAAATTGAGATAATATTCCGCCCAGTGAGATATATGGAATTATTGCAGTGCCTATTTTCATAGTTATCTGAAAGCTATTGACTTGATAGGCAACTACCAACAAAAATAAATATAGTAAAACAGGAAATGTTAAGGTCCAATTTGCCAGACTTTTTGTTTTATTAAACTCGTTAATAACTAAATCACTCTTTTTCATATAATATATCCTCCGCAAACATATAATTAATGAAAAACTAAAATTGGAGAAACGCATTTAAAAAATTTTCAAAAAAAATACAAGTTTACTATATTTAATAAACATAACAAATAAAAATATTCATATTTATAAAATACCATAAAATGACTACAAACATCAACACTAAACATACAAAAGTGTATAAAAATGTTAAATAAGTAAGTTGATTTATCAATATTTTGGTATTTTTGCATGAAAAAAATGTTTTTGAACACTTAAAATTTGGTAAATATATACAAATATGGTATATATAAAAATAGATGTTCAAGCAATTTAGCTTTTTTGTTCCACTAGAATATATTTGATTTTATAAATAAACTCATTAAGAAATTTCTAGTACTATGAACTAATTTCGTTGAAAAAATATATACAGTTTTTTATGTTACCAAATAATGATATAATGTATGAAATATTTATAAAAAAGCCATCAGATTTTTTAGATAATTTGATAGCAATTTTATAATTTTATAATAAAATAGTATTAATACAATAGTCAATTGCTATAGCCTTGTAGACAAAGGCTTCAAAAATAATTGACTTTATGAAAGGGTATTTTTTATGATATGTTCTAATGTATTAGAAGCAATCGGGCATACACCGATAATACGGCTGAATCATATGAATAAGCCAGACAGTGCAGAGGTTTTGGTGAAATTCGAGGGGCTTAATGTAGGAGGTTCAATAAAAACTAGAACTGCTTACAATATGATTAAAAAGGCTGAAGATAATGGTATTATTACAAAAGATACTATTATTGTTGAACCAACCAGCGGAAATCAAGGAATAGGGCTGGCACTTGTCGGTGCGGTAAAGGGGTATAGAACAATAATTATAATGCCAGATTCAGTAAGCGAAGAACGTAGAAAGCTGGTAAAGCATTACGGAGCTGAGGTAAAGTTAATACACGATGCAGGAAATATTGGAGACTGTATTGATAAATGTTTAAAAACGGCGCTTCAAATGGCAAAAGAAAATCCAAAGGTGTATGTACCTCAGCAATTTGAAAATACAGCAAATCCTATGGTACATCGCCATCATACGGGATTGGAAATTATGGAACAGGTAGCAGGACCTATTCATGGATTTTGCTCGGGGATTGGAACAGGAGGAACAATTACAGGTATTGGCGAAGTATTGAAAGCACAGAATCCAGACATTGTTATTTGGGCAGTTGAACCTGAAAACGCTGCTATATTAGCGGGAGGAACCATTGGAACACATATTCAGATGGGAATAGGAGATGGTTTGATTCCACAAATATTAAACCAAGATATTTTTGAAGATATTTGTGTGATTTCAGATGAAGAGGCAATCAGCACTGCAAAAGATTTAGCAAGATTTGAAGGACTGATGTGTGGAATTTCAAGCGGGACTAATGTAGCTGCAGCATTAAAATTAGCCAAAAAGCTAGGTAAAGGAAAAACAGTTGTAACGGTGCTTCCTGATACAGCAGAAAGATATTTTTCAACACCATTATTTGAAGGTGAGTAGCTCAAAATTTGATAATAAATTTACATAATTAAAAAACCAAGCTAGGTGAAATACACCTAGCCTGGTTTTTTATAACATAAATTTTTGCTTATTTTGTTGGCTTTGAAATATTAATTAGTGTTTCTGCCACCTCAGTATCATATTTTGCATCGACTGCTACGTCTCCGAGAGCCACTATTCCCACTAAAGTGTTGTTTTCTATGACAGGAACTCTTCGTATTTGGCTATTAGCCATTTGTTTTGTAACATCCTTAATATCCATATCAGGAGAGACTGTTGAAACTCCTGCTGTCATAACATCTTTAACTGTTGTCATCTGTGGATTTTTGCCTGGAGCAACAGTCCTGACAACGATATCTCTATCAGTTACTATTCCAACTACACCGCTTTGATCACAAACAGGTATAGCACCAACATTATGCATTTGCATAAGATGTGCAGTTTCGGTGACAGTTGTTGCTGGATTAACATAAGTGACATTTTTAGTCATAACATCTTTTACTTTCATTAATCATCAACCTTTCATATATTATTTAACTGCATATTTTCAATATTTATATTTCCCAAGTTAGAAATAAAGACACGTGGAAAAAATTTTCACTTTAATTATTGATTTAAATTTATATTTGAGGTTACTATTCAGCCAGATAATATTATTAACTGAGTCTATGGGTGTTCAAACTTATCAATGGTTTGTTGCCAAAATAATTGCTAGAATTTTTAAAATAATTATATAAATATATTGACATTAACGTTACGTAAAGGTGTACTGTTATTATAGTGACATTGCAATACTAAACTAAACATAGGTGAGTGTCACTAACTTAAAATCAATTACCATCGGCCGATAGTTTTGATATCAAGACTAAAGTTTTACTTTTGAGTTATTGTCAGGAGGCATAAAACATGGAATACACAGTGCAAAAACTAGCAAAATTGGCAGGAATAAGTACTAGGACTTTAAGATATTATGATGAGATTGGAATTCTTAAGCCGGCAAGAATTAACTCATCAGGGTACCGGATTTATGGTCATACTGAAGTTGATAAGCTTCAGAAGATTATGTTTTATAAAGAGCTGGATGTTGATTTAGACAGCATAAAGGAAATTATTAGTTCGCCATCATATAATTATGTTGATGCACTTAAAAACCATTGTGAAAAGCTACTGGCAAAGAGAGAACAACTAAATTTGTTAATTGCCAATGTTCAGAAAACAATATTGGCATCAGAGGGGAGAATTAAAATGAGTGATAGTGAAAAGTTTGAAGGCTTTAAGCAGAAATTAATTGATGAAAATGAGAAAAAGTATGGTAAAGAAATTAGAGAAAAATATGGTGATGAAGTGATAAATAAATCTAACAATAAGATAAAAGGTTTAACTGAGAAAGAGTATGCTCAGTTTGAAAAATTGGGCTTAGAAATAATTGATACACTAAAATCAGCCTTTCAGACCGGAAATCCAGCAGGAGAACTGGCACAAAAAGCAGCAGATTTACATCGTCAATGGCTAAGCTATTCATGGAACAGCTATAGCAAAGAAGCTCATGCTGGTATTGCTCAAATGTATATTGATGATGAAAGATTTAAAGAATACTATGATAAAGAACAGCCAGGCTGTGCAGAATTTTTAAGAGATGCTATATTAATTTATACTGAGATGAAAAACAGATAATAAAAACACATATATTTTTCATCTAGTCAAGTTAAGAAATTAAAATTATAGGGCTACTGCACAATTAAGGCATTAGTCCTATACCTGTTTTATAGAGCTATTTGACGTAGTTTTCTAATAACAAATAAGTGCAGCTACAAATTGAAAATTAAATTATATACAACATACATGAACGACTTCTAAAGTCTACTTTCTTACAAAGGTAATGTACAATGATGCATGAAAGTACTAGCAGTATCAGTAATAGGTGCACCTTTAATGCTGGCATTTCATACATTTTAATAGGATGATAAAAGTTAGATAAGGGTGATTTGACAATGCTTTGTCCAAATTTTCTCTATTCAAAGGTTCCAAGGCCCCCTCAGCCAGATAATCCTACAGATGAAGAACGCAATAAAATGGCATATTATGCTCTATATAGAACCTGTCATACTGAGGATTTCTATAATATTGCTGAAGCTTTTTCTCCACCTGAGAGTATTACTGCACTTGCTAATCCAGGTAAATTTAGAGGGAAAAGAGTAGGTATAATAGGTGGTGGCTTAGCAGGAATGTCTTCTGCCTTTGAATTAAGAAAGCTGGGCTTTGATATTACAATATTTGAAGCCTCAGACCAACGTATAGGAGGGAGAGTTTATACATATTATTTTGATAAAGAAAAAACTCTATATGGGGAACTAGGTGCAATGAGAATTCCGGTAAACCATGAAACAGTTTGGCACTATATAAATTTATTTAAGCTCAATACCAGGCCTTTTTATCAAACTGATCCAAATACCTTTATTTATTTACACCAGACAAGAGCTAGAAATGATGCTTATGGAGAAGAGGTAAAAAAATATATTTATCCAACCTATGATTTAACACCTATTGAGAGAGAAACCGCATGGCAGGAGTTAGGGTATTATGGGATTGAAGCACCAATACTTAAAGCACCGCCTAGCAGCAGGGTTGAAATAATTACAAACAAAGCAAAGTATAGTAAACAGCTTTTGTATTGGGATAGTCTAAATACTAGGCAGATGTTTGAAAGTAGAAATTTAAGTCAAGGAGCTATAAACCTATTGTCAAATTTATTTCCTATAGGAGGGGAATTTTTATACAACAATTATGTTGACTTCGTTCAAGAGTATTTTCCAGTTAATTTTTGGTTCATGTACGAAATTAATGGTGGATTAATTAATTTACCTCTTGCTTTCTACAAATCTTTTGTAAGTAATAAACCTGAAGATTATTATCCTGATATTCCAGTACAACTGCTTGGGAATGTACAGTGGAGTTCTGGGAATACAGTTAAAGGAATTTATCGCAGAGACAATAACAGTGTAACATTATCATATCAAAATAATATCTCACAAGACATTCAATATGAGGATTTTGATTATATTATTTGCGCAATACCTTTTTCAGTGCTTCGGACGATGGACATAAAACCCATGTTCAGCAGCACTAAAATGCAAGCTATAAAGGAAGTAAACTATGGAAATGCTCAGAAAACAATTTTGAACTGTAATAGACGATTTTGGGAGGAGCAAGGTATATTTGGAGGAGGTTCCTACACTGACCTTCCTATAACAACTATTTGGTATCCATCACATCCTGAAAATGGTGAGACAGCTGATAATCATGATTTGTACAGCAAGAGTAATAAGGGAGTACTACTTGCATCTTATAATTTTAATTTAGACTCAGTCAGATTAGGCAATATGACAGAAAAAGAACGATTTGAAAAGGTAAAACGTGATGTAGAGGAAGTACATGGTTTAGAAAAATTTGAATTGGATTCTATTGCTACAGGTTATAAGACTCAGGTCTGGAATGATGATCCTTTGTATAGAGGAGCTTTCTGCTATTTTACTCCACAACAAAAGAAATTGTTTTCGTGGGTAATGACAAATCCGGAATACAATAACCGTGTTTTCTTTGCAGGAGAACATGTGTCTGCATTACATCGCTGGATGCAAGGTGCCCTTAAGAGTGGAATGGAGGCTGCTAATGCTTTAGTAAGTTCAGAAATTAAAACAGCATACTCAAGAGGATAAAAAGCAATAAAAAATAAAACGATACAAATTTGAAATGGAGAATGGTATAATGAACTAGTTAAAATATTTATAACAATTTTTATCTGTGAAAGGTAAGTAATTATATAAAAATTTTGATTGGGTTAAACTTATAAATAAAAACAAGGGGGATAAAATATTGATAACTAAATATGAAGACATGGCTAAAACAGGAGATATAAGACCTTCAAGATTTGTGTCAGCAGTAGCTATTATTCTATATTTTTATCTTTTTATCGGATCAATAATAGTTGCGATACCAATAATTTATATTTTGTTTAATAACAAAGAAGCTCTATTTAACGCTGTCTATATGACAAATACTATGGAATTTTTTGAAAAGTATATACCACCAATGCTAAATTATATACTGACTAACTTTTCAATATATTTTATGCTTTTTGGTGTTTATATAGCAGTTAAGTTTATTCATTATAGACCACTTAAAACACTGATTACTACGAAACCTAAAATACAGTGGAACAGGTTTTTTATAGGCTTTTTAGTATTTGGAGTTCTACTATTGTTAGGTACAGCTATTGATTATCTTATTTCTCCTAAGACATATTCTATAACATTTGATGCATCTAAATTTTGGATTGCGTTACCTATTATACTGATAATGACTCCTATTCAAACCTGTACTGAAGAACTGGTATTCAGGGGCTATGTAATTCAAAGCTTTGGACTTAAAATTAAAAATGGTATTATACTTTCTATTATTTCTGGTGCTTTGTTTGCGCTACCGCATCTTGCCAATCCCGAGATTTATGCATCTACTAAATTAGGTGTTTTTAGTACAATATGTATGGTGCTTAATTACTTTGTAGTTGGTGTAATGTTGGCAATAATAACAATCAAAACAAATTCTCTTGAGGCAGCAATGGGAGCTCATACAGTCAATAACCTGATTTGTTTTTTACTTATAGGCTATCCAGATGGCGCGTTACCAACAAATACTGTATTTTATTCTTCTCAATTTGAACCTATTAGCTCACTTGTATCAACAATAATAATAGGTGTTCTGTTTTATATAATTACAGCAGCATTAATAGGTGAACGCAAAAACCTTCTTACAAAACCTATGCTTTCTGAGCAGAGCTTTTCTGAAGAAAATGCTTCGGATACTGAAGATAATTTAAATTAGTATATAGTCAAAAATAAACAACTAAACGGCAAAAAATATTTTGCTTATCTAAAATAAAAGGGAGTAAAAATGAGCCTTCAATTTATTTATGGAAGAGCAGGTTCTGGAAAATCATTCCAATGCTTGAATCAAATAAAATCAAAACTTCTTGAGAATAAATCTAAAAAACTTGTATTGCTTGTTCCAGAGCAATATACCTTACAGGCAGAACGAGATTTGATAAATGTTCTCAAAACTGGTGGTATTCTTAAAACAGAGGTTCTCAGCTTTCGAAGAATGGCATACAGGGTCTTAAATGAAGTAGGAGGAATTACCTATCCACATCTTCATCCTGCTGGAAAATGTATGATTATTTATCGTATTCTAGATAAAATGAAGGATGAATTTGCAATTTTTCAGAAGTCAGCGAATTGTAAGGGCTTTGTAAATACTATATCTACATTGATTACAGAGCTAAAAAGATACAATGTTCATCCCGATAATCTCGACTCAGTTTTAAAACATCTAGATGAAGAAAATTATCTTAAATACAAACTCAATGAAATTAAATTAATATATACGGAATTTGAAAATATTCTGTCAAAAAGTTATAGAGATGCAGACGATGAACTTACAGTTTTGGCAGGTAAGCTTGACGAAACTCATATGTATGATGCAGCTGAAATCTGGATTGATGGGTTTTCAGGCTTTACCCCTCAGGAGTATGCTGTAATATCAAAGCTTATGCAAAAAGCAGACAAGCTTTATATTACTATTTGCACTGATGTATTAGAGGATGAGAGAGGAATTGACTTATCAGATGTTTTTTCTTCAGCAAAAAAATCCTATAGGAAGCTTATTGATATTGCTGGAAATAGTAATACTGCTGTGCTTTCACCAATTGGACTTAATGGTGTCAAACCTCCTAGATTTAAGGATAGTGAAGAGCTGAGGTGGCTAGAGGATAATTATAATTCATATTCATATAAATGCTATCAGAAGTCAACTAAAGATATTGAACTCTTTGAATCAGTAAATATTTATTCTGAGATTGAAGAATGTGCTCGTGATATTATTATGCAGTGCCGTGACAATGGGTTAAGATATAAGGATATTACAGTAGTTACGAGAAATTTGGCAGGGTATGAGAATTTAATAGAGGTAGTTTTCGAACAATATGAAATACCCTGCTTTATAGACTCAAAAACTGAAATAACCAATCATCCGCTGGTGAGATTGGTGCTATCAATGCTTGATATTTTTATTGAAAATTGGTCATATGAAACTGTCTTTCGCTACTTAAAATCAGGGTTAACAGGAATTGAAGATACTAGAATTGATGTGATAGAAAATTATGTTTTGGCTTGTGGAATAAGGGGAAGTCGATGGACTCAAAATAAAGACTGGGAAACTAGTATAGATCTTGTAGCAGATGATAAGCGAAGCATTGAAAATGAACAAATGCTTTTGGAGATTAACAGAACAAGAAGTGAGATATGTGAGCCCCTTTTGCGCTTTAGGGGTAAAATAAAGGGAAGAAAAAAGGCTACAGAATTTTGCTCATGTCTATATGAATTTTTGGTTGAAATAGGCGTACAAAACAGGATTGAAGAGCAAATAGACAAATTTAACAATAATGGTTTGCTAAAGCTTGCTAATGAGTATGAGCAGGTTTGGAATATATTAATGGATGTTTTCGACCAGATAGTTGAAGTAATGGGGGATGAAACCTTTGGGCTTGAACGCTTTACTAATACCTTAAAAATAGGATTAGCTGAATATAAAATTTCCACTATACCAGCATCACTTGATCAGGTTTTAGTAGGAAGTGTGGAACATTCAAGAAGCCATGAAATAAAGGCTCTGTATGTTCTAGGGACAAATGATGGAATTTTCCCTTCGGCGGGAATAAAAGAAGGAATTTTATCAGATGCAGATAGACGTATATTAAATAATAATGGTATTGAGCTGGCTAGCGACACAAAAACTCAGGTGTTTGATGAACAGCAGCTTATTTATAGAACTTTGTCAACCCCTAAGAACTTTTTACGACTGAGTTGGCCTATTGCAGACCATGAGGGCAAAACCATGAGGCCCTCAATTATAATTTCTAGAATTAAGAAGCTATTTCCTAAAATAACTGAAAAAAGCAATTTACAAAAGGTTCTAAATGAAAATCAAATTATTGCTGCTATTTCATCACCTATACCTGCATTTAACCAATTAGTGTCTGCATTAAGACAAAAAAATGACGGTGCCGATATCAGTGAGATATGGAGCGAGGTTTTTTCATGGTTTTCAAAGCAGCCAGATTGGAATGAAAGATGTGAAATAATGCTCAAGGCATTAAAATATAAAAATGTTGCTTTACCGGTTAATATATCAAAAATTCAAGAATTGTATGGTAGTAACGCTTATTCAAGTGTCTCAAGACTTGAAAAATATACATCTTGTCCCTTTGCATATTACATTCAATATGGTTTGGGCGCAAGGGAGAGAAAAATATATCAAATGAGTCCCCCTGATGTTGGAACCTTTATGCATACAGTTATTGAAAGGTTTTCTAAAATGCTTGAGGAGCAGAATATTTCTTGGAGAGCTTTTGATAAGGACTGGTGTGAAAAACAAATAGCTATAATAGTGGATAAGCTCTTAGAAAGTATGAGAAATACTATTATTGGCGGTTCTAAAAGATTCAGAACACTAACTGCTAGACTTAAGCGCGTTGTAACAAGGTCTGTGTGGCTTATTGCGGAACATATACGAATGAGCAGTTTTGACCCAATAGGCTATGAAATTGATTTTGGTGAAGGGGGAAACTATCCTCCAATAGTTATTGAACTAGGTTCAGGGAAAAAAGTCACACTGGTAGGAAGAATAGACAGAGTAGACGCGCTAAAAACAGACGATGGGACATATTTGAGAATAGTTGATTACAAGTCGGGAAATAAAGATTTCAAGTTATGTGATGTTTATTATGGTCTGCAAATGCAGCTTATTACATATCTAGATGCACTGTGGGAAAATGCAGAGAAACAAAATCAAGACAAGGTAATTCCTGCAGGAATGCTTTATTTTAAAATTGATGATCCAATAATAAATAGTAACAATACGGCTACTGCTGAGGAAATAGAAATGTCTATAATGAAAAAGTTAAAGATGAAAGGTTTGCTGCTTGCAGATGTGCAGCTAATCAAGCATATGGACAATACTATAGAAGGTAGCTCAAAAATAATACCTGCAAGAATTAACAAGGGAGATACCTTGGGCAAGTCTTCAATAGCATCACTTGACCAGTTTTTAGTGCTGCGCACATATATACGAAAACTGTTAAAGGATATGTGTACTGAAATGATGAAGGGAAATGTACCCATAAAGCCATATAAAAAGAAGAAATTAACCTCTTGTCAATACTGCAGCTTTTCATCTGTATGTCAATTTGACTTAACACAAAAGGAAAATAGCTTTAATATGTTGTATGACAGGGAAGACGAAGCAGTATGGAAGCTTATGGCGGGGTTGCCAGAAGAAGAAAACGGACAAAATAAAGGGGAGTAATAAATGTCTGAAATGAAATGGACAAAGGAGCAGTACTGCGCTATAACAGAGAAAAATTGTAATTTATTAGTTGCTGCAGCAGCAGGTGCTGGTAAGACAGCTGTTCTTGTAGAAAGAATAATTCAGAAAATAATTGATGAAAAAAATCCTATAGATATTGATGCATTGCTTGTAGTTACATTCACTAATGCCGCTGCAACTGAAATGAGAGAGAGAATTGGAGCCGCGATATCAAAAGCTATTGAGGAAAACAAGGCTTCAAGGAACGTTCGCAGACAGCTTGCACTTCTAAGTAAGGCTTCTATAACTACAATTCATTCCTTTTGTCTTGAAGTGATTAGAAATAACTTTCAAAGCATTGATATTGACCCCAAATTCAGAATTCTTGATGAGACAGAGGCAACGCTGCTAAAGACAGAGACGTTAAATGAGTTGTTTGAAGAAATATACGAGGATGATGAAGAAAAAAATCAAGACTTTTTTGAACTTTTAGAATCCTTTGGAAGCAACAGGGATGACCAGAAGATACAGGATATGGTTCTTACTGTATATAGTTTTGTGCAGAGCTATCCATGGCCACAGCTATGGCTGAATAATCAGCTTGAAAATTATATGCTTGCTGAGGATTCTGATTTCGCAGATACCCTGTGGGGGAAGATTTTGTTAGAAACAATAAAATTACGTCTTGAGTGGCTGCAAGTCATCATGGAAAAAGCATGCAGTAAATTGCAATTTGCAATGGGTTTAGAAAAGTATTTGCCTGTTTTTATTGATGATGCTGATAAGCTCCGTGCATTAATAAATAAATTTAATATTACTTTAGACAACAAAAATAAGTTTAGCAGGGAAGAAGTAGAGACAGAATATAATGAAATACCTACTTACTCTATGTGGGATGAAATATATAACTTTATATCAAATATAGACTTCAGTACATTACCACGTTGCAGCAAGGATGCCGACAAGGAAATTCAAGAGGAAGTCAAAAAAACCAGAGATGAGCTAAAGGCATACATTAAGAATCTTAAAGAGGAAGCTTTTCTGCTTAAGTCAGCAGAAATAATAGCTGATTTAAAAGCTATGCATCCAATTCTTAAATGTTTAACAAGGCTTATTTTAGAATTCAGCAACAAATATGCAAATAAAAAAAATCAAAGAGCTTCTGTCGACTTTAATGATTTAGAACATTTATGTTTAAAAATTCTTTCAGAGGTTGATGAAGAAGGAAATATTCATCCTACAAAGGTAGCAAATTTTTATAAGGAGAAGTATTCAGAAATATTGGTTGATGAATATCAAGACAGTAATTTAGTTCAAGAAATCCTTATAAACATGATATCCCGTGAAGCTATGGGTACTCCAAATGTCTTTATGGTTGGGGACGTTAAGCAGAGTATTTATAGATTTAGGCAGGCAAAGCCTGAATTATTTCTCGAGAAATATAATAGCTATTCAAATACTGAAAATAGCTTGTACAAAAAGATATTACTCTTTAAAAACTTCAGAAGCAGAAAAGAGGTAATAGATGGAGTTAACTTTGTTTTTAAACAAATAATGTCTGAAAGTATCGGAGAACTTGATTACTCAGATATAGAAAAATTGAACCCTGGAGCCAGCTATCCTGAAAATTGCGATGAGAGCAGGAAGATAGGCGGTGAAGTAGAGCTTCACTTAATTGAAACGGTAGACCAAAATAAAGAGGATAATTCTGAACTTTCAGATAGCGAAAGCTATGGAGAGGAACTAGATATCGATGAAAATCTTGATGAAGATGAGATGTTAGACAATCTTCAGCAGGAGGCTAGAATGGTTGCAAACAGGATAGCTGAGCTTTTACAGACTGATGAAAATGGAAAGAAATTTAGTGTTTTAGACAAAAAAACAAATGAGTATAGAGACTTACAGTTTAAAGATATTGTTATACTCCTTCGAACAACAAAAAATTGGACAGACATTTTTACAGAAGAGCTTTCAAAGTCAGGTATACCCACATTTTCAGACACGGGAAGTGGATTTTTTAAAACACCGGAGGTACAGGTGGTTTTATCTCTATTACAAATAATAGACAATCCATATCAGGATATTCCTCTTTTATCTGTGCTCCGGTCGCCGATAGGGAATTTCAGTACAGATGATTTGGCGGAGCTTCGACTTGCAGACCGAAAGGCTTCTTTGTTTGAAGCTTTAAACATATTGGCATTACAGGAAAGAAAAACAAATGAACAAGGGCATATAGATAATACTAATGGAAGTAATGAAAAAGCAAGAAGGTTTTTGGAGAGATTGACACAGTGGAGGGATATGTCGTTATACATGTCTACTCACAAGTTGATTTGGCAGCTATATGATGATACCGCATATTTTAGCATAGTAGGTGCAATGCAGGATGGCGAAAAAAAACAGGCCAATTTGCGTGTGCTTTTTGAAAGGGCTCTTCAGTTTGAGAGTACAAGCTATAAGGGTTTGTTTAATTTTATAAGCTTTATAGATAAATTAAAGACAAATAAAGGTGATTTGGGCAGTGCCAAGATACTTGGTGAAAACGATAATGTAGTGAGGCTTATGAGCATACATAAAAGTAAGGGCTTAGAGTTTCCTGTAGTTTTTTTATGTGGCTGCGGCAAAAAGTTTAATTTTCAGGATATGTACAAGGGAATTTTACTTCATCAGGAGTTAGGGTTTGGGCCTGATTATGTTGATTATAAAAAGCGGATAAAGTATCCTTCTGTACCTAAATTGGCTATTGCACAAAAGCTCAAAATAGAAACTCTTTCAGAAGAAATACGTATTTTATATGTTGGAATGACTAGAGCAAGAGAAAAGCTTATTTTAACAGGTGCGGTTAATAACTTGGAGAAATCTGCAAACAAATGGCTTTCTGTTTCAATGAGCAAAACTGAGAAATTTCCCGCACATGATATGTTGAAGGCTCAAAATTATTTAGATTGGATTTGTCCTTCAGCAATGAGACATAACAATTCCGATAAGTTGCGTCAGGCAGCTGGTATTGGAAAAGAATTTGGTGAATATAGAATAGAGGATGAATCAGTCTGGGGAATTTTTCTCTACAATAAAAACCATGTAGCTGTGCCTAATATTGTAGAGCAGGGGAACGCAAAAAAGACAGATGCTATAGAATGGCTAAAAAGCAATAATTCACAAATTAGCTGCAGAGAAGAACTTGTAAGGCGTCTAGATTGGAAATACAAATATCAGAATTATGCAAATATACCATCAAAGATATCTGTTACTGAGATAAAAAGATTTTTTAATATAAATAATGAGGGTGAAGATGCTCCTATATATAAAGCATCAAGCATAAAGAAACCATTGTTTTTACAGGAAAAAAAAGGACTGAGCTCGGCAGAAAAAGGTACAATTATGCATTTTGTAATGCAGCACCTTGATTTTTATGATAATAATATTGAGAGACAAATAAATAGTATGGTGAAAAAAGAACTGATAACCGATAAGCAAGCAAAGAGCGTAAAGCTACCAAAAATCAAAGAATTTATTTTATCGCCCATATGTCAAAGAATGCTATCTTCTGGAAAATTTTTTAGAGAAATTCCATTTAATATAGAGCTCCCCTTTGAAGAGCTATATCCAACGGCTGACACTGATGTAGTAACTGAAGATAATATATTGCTGCAGGGTGTTATTGACTGCTACTTTGAAGAAGATAACAAAATAATATTGATTGATTATAAAACAGATTATATTCAAAACAGAGAAATTGAGAGCATAAAAAAAAGATATAACATTCAGATGTCTTATTACTCTAGAGCTTTGGAGTTGCTAACAGGTTTGCCTGTAAATGAACGGTATATATATTTGTTTTCAATGGGAGAGCTGATTGAAATGTAGGATAATGGCTAAAGGTACTCTTGCAAAAACTAAAAAAATAAAATAAAGTGTTGACACATTAAATTTATCGTGCTAAAATACTCATTGTTGAAGACGTTGCGGGTTTGTGTAATGGCAGCACGACTGACTCTGGCTCAGTTCGTCAGGGTTCAAATCCTTGACCCGCAGCCAAAAGTATTTCAATTTTTATTGAAATACTTTTTTTCGTTAATAGGCATGTTTTGATTTTATGTGGGAAAAATTAATTTAGAATTTATTTTATATAGAATGATGGTAGGATGGGAAATAGTAAGCTAATATTGCTTATGCTAAACAAAAAAGCAGAAGTTAAAGCTTCTGCTTTTTGCATAATCTTCTTTGTTTAGCGTCCGGGTAAAACAAAAGAGATCTTATTTAATAGTAGTTTTATTATACAAAGTAAATAATAGTAGTGTCAATAATTATTTGTAAGGCAAATTTTCTTAATAGATATCTAATAAGTTTACTACTATAACAATATATTCGGTAATGTGACTAAATGCCATTAAAATTTTCAATAATTATTATGAGCATTGATGGACTGTATGTACTAGATTTGATTAAATAACTCAACTTTACCAGTTGGAAATGGTAGGTGTTAAACTATCAATGGAAAGTTGGGTTATAAATAAGTTTGAACACCGATAGACTTTTCATGTGGGAAAGTTGAGTAAATAATTATATTAATTTATGTATAAATAATATTATAAAACTTAGAATTTTATGTGAAAACATAGAATGTTTACTATAAATATATATCCATTACTAAAATGTATTTTGTAATATGTACTTTAGTATGATAGAATAATATAGATACTAATATTATGGATACTTAGATATTTCATTAAAAGAGGAAATATTTATGAAAATATTAATGCTGTCTTGGGAATATCCGCCAAGAATAATAGGTGGGATATCCCGAGTAGTTTATGATTTAGCACAAAATTTAGGTGAAGCTGGCAACGATGTTCATGTTTTGACTTGCTGGGAGCCTTATACACAAGAATATGAGATTGATAAGAATGTAACAGTGCATAGAGTACATGTCTACAATAATCCATCAAGCACTTTTGTGGAGTGGGTTATGCAGCTCAATTTTGCGATGGTTGAATATGCTGTAAAGCTACTTCAAAATGGTGAATTTGATATCGTGCATGCTCATGATTGGCTTGTGGCGTATGCATCTAGGGTATTAAAGCATTCATATAATATTCCGGTTATTTCAACAATACATGCTACTGAATATGGAAGAAATAATGGAATACATACTGATATATCGAGAACAATAAATAATATAGAAAAATGGTTGATGGGTGAGTCTGATTCACTTATTGTCAACAGTAAATATATGAAGGATGAATTAATTTCAGTATTCAATATTAATTCAGATAAGATTAGAGTTATTAGCAATGGTGTTGATTTAAATAAATTTGATAATACATTTAAAGATTTAGATTTTAGAAAAAATTATGCTTCTCCAAATGAAAAAATAGTGTTTTATGTGGGAAGACTTGTTAATGAAAAGGGAGTTCATGTATTACTAAATGCTATTCCTAAAATATTACATGAGTTTAATGATGTAAAGTTTGTAATTGCGGGCAAAGGACCGTGCTTAAATAATCTAATAGAGCTAAGCCATGAGTTAAATGTCAATGAAAAAATTTATTTTACTGGCTTTGTAAGTGAGGAGGTTTTGTTAAATCTATATATGTGTTCGGATATAGCTGTTTTTCCGAGTACTTATGAACCTTTTGGTATTGTTGCACTCGAGGGAATGGTTGCAGGCATTCCTGTTGTGGTATCTGATGCTGGAGGTCTCAATGAAATTGTGAATCATAAAGAAGATGGAATGAAATTTTATAGCGGAAATTCTAATTCTTTAGCTGATTGTATTTTAGAATTATTAAAAAATCATGAATTATCAGAAAAAATTTGTAATGCAGCCTTAGAGAAGGTACAAAAGCTATATAATTGGAATAATATATCAAAAACCATTTCTGATGAATATAGATATGTTATTTCTCAATTTAACAGCGCAAAGGAAACTAAATAATAGCTAGATTTATAAGGAAATATTTCCAAAATAAAACCAATTTAGTTAGTATAAGTAGTTATTTTTTATAGTAAAATTGGAGGATTAATTGTGTCAAAAAGTAAAAAAAAGTTAAGAGTTATACCACTAGGTGGACTGCAGGAAATTGGAAAAAATATTACTGCTTTTGAATATGGTGATGATATTGTTGTTGTTGACTGCGGACTTTCATTTCCTGAGGATGAAATGCTGGGAATTGATTTAGTTATACCAGATGTTACTTATTTAGTAAAAAATAAAGAAAAGGTAAGGGCAATAGTATTAACACATGGTCACGAGGATCATATTGGAGCACTGCCATATGTTTTAAGAGAATTAAATGTTCCTGTCTATGGAACAAAATTAACTATTGGTTTAATAAAATGTAAGCTTGAAGAGCATAACTTGCTGGATACTACAGATTTAAGGACAGTTTGTGCAGGTCAGACTATCGATCTTGGTGCCTTTAAGGTGGAATTCATTCATACTACTCATAGTATTGCTGATGCGGTTTCTTTAGCCATACACACGCCAATAGGAGTTATAGTTCATACTGGAGATTTTAAAATTGATTATACTCCAATACAAGGTGAAACAATGGATTTGGCTAGATTCGCCGAACTTGGGAAAAAAGGCGTTTTATTACTTATGTGTGATAGTACTAACATTGAAAATGAAGGCTATACAATGTCTGAGCGGACTGTAGGAGATACCTTCAATGAAATTTTTGCAGACTGCAAGGGTAGGATTTTGGTTGCAACCTTTGCTTCAAATGTTCATAGAGTACAGCAGGTAATTAATTCTGCAGTTAAATTTGGCAGAAAGGTTACTGTTATTGGAAGAAGTATGGTAAATGTTGTAAATGTCGCAATGGAGCTTGGTTATCTGATTGTTCCAGAGGGTGTAATTGTTGATATGGAAAATATGGATAAAGTGCCACAAGACAAGCTTGTAATAATTACTACTGGCAGTCAAGGTGAAACAATGTCTGCACTTACAAGAATTACTTTTGGAGAACATAAAAAAGTAGAAATTATTCCTGGAGATTTGGTCATTATTTCAGCTTCACCTATCCCTGGTAACGAAAAACTTATTTCTAGAGTTGTAAATGAGTTGTTTAAAAAAGGTGCTAAAGTTATATATGAAGCTTTAGCTGATATTCACGTTTCGGGGCATGCATGTCAAGAGGAAATTAAGCTTATTCATAATCTAGTCAAGCCTAAATTTTTCATGCCAGTACATGGTGAACACAGGCATTTGAGACAGCATACTGATTTGGCAATAAGAATGGGAATGCAGAATGAGAATGTATTCATATTAGAAAACGGAAAAGTGCTGGAGTTAACCCATGACTCTGCAAAAATAAATGGAAGTGTTACAGCAGGAAGAGTTCTTGTAGATGGACTTGGTGTTGGGGATGTTGGCAATGTTGTTCTAAGAGATAGAAGGCATCTATCACAGGATGGTTTGATTGTAGTTGTTATAACAATAGAAGGTGACACTGGCAATGTAGTTGCTGGTCCTGATATTATTTCAAGAGGCTTTGTTTATGTTCGTGAATCTGAAGATTTGATGGAACAGATTAAGGAAATTGCCAAGCAGGCTGTCAATAAAAGTGCCGGCAAAAGCCGCGGCGATTGGTCTATTAGAAAATCTGCAATACGTGAGGATTTAAAGGACTGTATTTATCAGAAAACAAAGCGTAAACCAATGATTTTACCAATAATAATGGAAATTTAATAAATTTTGAATAATAACTTTCTGTAGAAGAGTTTAAACTTCTGCAGGAAGTTTTTATGAATTTAAACTAATACAATATTCTGAGTATATTCTTGTCCAGCCTTTCTATAGGCTGGATTTTTATAGCCTAGAACATATAAATCAGTTCCTTGAGCTTCAATCTCAAGCATTCTTTTAAGTAGTCTGTTACAAGAACTTTTATAGTCTACAGGTTTTGTAACAATAGGTAGGACAGAGTTTTTTTTCATTTTTGAAAGTATTTCTCGGCCCTTATTATTAAACCCTAATATTCTAGCATATTGAGGACCTCCATACTGTTGGAATAAATCCATGTCACCCTTTGTAACTCCAGAGAGTAGAGAGAATAATATTCTTTGTAATCTAGTTTTAGTATACCTTTTTGTACATATATTTGATAAAAGGCTATCAATGTCGCCCGAAGTATCGGCAGCCTTTTTTATTCTATATTCAAGACCTTCTGAGATACCAGTTATTTCACCAAGCTTTTCTGTGCTTGCATACCTCAAGAAAGCTAGAAGAATATTTTCATATGCATTAATGTTAACTGGTCCTCTTCCTTCTTTGAATTCTTTTTCTATTATGGTTCTGGCAATATTAGGTATAGCTTGTACAGTATTGACACATAATTGCTGCTTTTGCTCTTGATGTATATTAAAAATACTGTTTCTTATTGCAGTAGCACTTGAAATATCTCCTGTGAAAACAGGTGAGTTGTATTGATTTGCTACCCTCTCAATTGTATATGGCTTAATGGAGCTTTTAAGCCTGTTTAGTGCTTTTAGATACTCTATGCCTAAAATATTATTTGAAGTTTCCAGAAGGGAAGACAGATTAACTGTAGGCTCTGAAAACGAATAATGCTTTACATAATTTTCGATAGCTTTTTGCCTGCAAACAGGGAAGGATAATCCTAATGAAAGCTGCTTTTTTAATTCAGCTTTGTATTCATCAGGCTCCTTTGCTAAAATATCTGCAATTGTTATCAGGGAATCAATATTACCATGCTCACTTCCAAAGGAGATGCAATCAACAACACCTATGCTATCTAGTATTTTAACAGCTCCAAAACCAAAGGCTTCTGCGCTGGACATGGCATAAGGCAGCGGCAATTCAATAACTAAATCTGCTCCGCTTTTAAGAGCAATTTCTGCTCTGGCAAATTTATTTATGAGTGCAGGCTCACCGCGTTGAATAAAATTACCGCTCATAACGCAAACAACAGTGTCACAATCTGTAATTGCTTTCGATTTTTCTATATGATATTTATGACCGTTATGAAAAGGGTTGTATTCTGTAACAATACCAAGCACTCTCATATTAACCTCCCAAGCTACTTTTGGCACAAAAAATTTAGTGATTATTCAGTAGAGAACTGCTGACAAGCCTAAGCATCATGGTTATTATATCAATTAAGTATTTAATTCTCAACTTGCAATTTAAAATTGTGTTTGCAACTGAATAAATATCATGCTGCAGCTAAAACATAGTATAACTAAATTTCCCTATATAAAAAGTCAATATGTGCAGGAGACTTATAAATAGTTAGTAGAAATTTTTTAAAAACTCAACTTTCCAAGTTGATAAGTTTGAACACCGATAGATTTACTGTATGGGAAAGTTGAGTTAATAAATTGAAATTACTTGCTATATAGCTATGTAAATGTTAAATTATGTATATGAATAAATACAAACATACTATGAGGTGATTAGATGGACAAATACGATATTGCACAAATTGCTCCCCAAGTAACAACAATAGTAGATAATGATACAAGTATTTATGTGGTTGAAGGAGAAACAGCCGCTATTGTTATTGACACTGGATATGGCTGCTTAAATCTGAAGGCTACTGTAACACAAATAACTCAAAAGCCACTAATTGTAGTATGCACTCATGGACATATAGATCATGCTTTTGGTGCTCATTATTTTGATAAGGCATATATTAGTATTGAGGATACACAATTATATGAAGAACATAGAAAAATAAAATATCACATAAAGGATGATATGAAGCAACAGTATAATTTGTCTGATGAGGAGTTTAAGAGGTGGTGTGATAGTACTGCAAATTTAGAGTTTATAACACCTGGGAAAACCTTTGATATAGGTGGAAATGTTCTGGAGGTTATTTCATTAAGAGGACATACACCTGGCAGCATTGGGTTATTGGACAGAAAGCATAGAATACTGTTTTCAGGAGATGGAATAATATCGCATGTGTGGATGCAGTTAGAAGAATCAACTACTCTTTCCGAATATCTGAAAACTGTTAAGGCAGTAAAATCATATTGTAATGACTTTGATGCTATTTATATGGGCCATCAAAACCATGAAACGGTATCTTTTATTGACGAATTGGAAGCTGCTTTAAACGATATTTTATCAGGAAGTACTGGGAAACCTTATGGTAATAAGCAATTTGATGGAATGATTTATAAACGCGAAAGATGTGAAGTGGTATATAACCCAGAACGTATAAGATAAAATAAGTCCAAATAAAATCGCTATTCATTCACATGAGAGGGGAGGCTATATATGATTGAAGCGCTAAAGCAAGAAGCTCTATTACATGGTGATAAGCTGCATGTTTTGCCAATAAAGCACTTACATACAATAAAAAATGAGATTGACTTATTTAAAGCAAATGAAGAGTTAAACGGTTTCCATGAATGGATTATACAGAATCTGTATTGCTTTGATGTACCAGAGGTTGATTTTACCATTAAATCCATTATTCTTATTGCTATACCACATCCTACATATGCAAATTTAGAGTTTGAAAGACAAGGTAAAAGATTCAACTCTCTTGGAATTGTAATGTCAGATTTCGAAAATACTGGGAGGTATTTAAGTGACTTTCTTGTGCCTAGGAATTATCATGTTGAACCTGTTTATAATATTCCTATGAAAAGAATGGCTGCTCAATGCGGTCTTGCAGTCTATGGAAGAAACAACATTTGCTACGTAGAAGATATGGGAAGCAATTTTTCCTTTGCTGCATATTTTTCTGACGTCCCATGTGAAGATGATAATTGGAATAAAATGAGCTATGCGGAAGCATGTACAGATTGCAAGGCATGTATAAATAATTGTCCAACAGGAGCTATTAGATCTGATCGCTTTTTGATAGATAATGACAGATGCTTGTCTTGTCTTAATGAAGGTGTAGAGGAATTTCCAGAATGGCTTCCAAAGTCGGTACATCACTGCCTGTACGACTGCTTAAAATGTCAGCTAATTTGCCCGATGAACAAGGGGTATATCAGCAATTTTATGAGTCCTATAAAATTTGATGAAAAAGAAACTGACATGCTACTTGAAGGAGTTCCTTTTAATGAATATTCAGATGAGCTTAAGATGAAAGCAAAAATACTAGGAATGGCAGAATGGCCTGACATTACAAAGGCTATTCCTAGAAATCTAAAAGTCTTATTTGAGTTGAGTGAAGAGAAGGGGGATTAAGATATGAAGGGATCAATAGTTGGGCTTTTTATTGGTATTATATTAACTGGGGCTATTGGTATGGCTATGTATAAAAGTACAGAGTTAAACTCTAATTTTGACTTTATGCTAAAGTATGGTTTTGAAGGAAGAAGTGTACTAAATACCTATGATGATACATATACAAAAGAAGGCTCACCTATTATCAAAATGAAATTAAGCAAAGATGAAATGGAAACTATACTTAGTGAGATGCAAAAAATTGATATTTTTAATTATCCTGAAGCCTTTCCAACATATATGCATGTAAATCTTCCAATTAAACAATATCTAGAAATAACGTATAAAGGACAAAAGAAAATTATTACATGGTCTCTTGATAATATGCCTCCATTTGGGATAAGCGTAGATAACTATGAAGATAATGAAGTGCTATTATTAGACGGAATGACAAACAATATTATTAGGATAATTGAGGCTAAGGAGGAATATAAAAAATTACCGGAATCTAGATTATATGACTAAGCTAACCAGTATAAAGCAGTGCCTTTAAGTTCATGGATGTTCAATTTAGTCTGTTAGTTAATTATTAGACGAGTGAAGGAGAGGGGATTAAAAATTATTGAAATAATTGAGGTTAAGGATGAATATAAAAAGTTACCAGAACCTAGAGCATTTCAGTAATTAATAAATAGTTAATAAAAGGTTCAGATTAATTAATGCTAAATCTGAACCTTTTATAGAAATTACATTTTATTAAGCATAGCTGCCCCAGTCTCTTCTTCAAATTGCTTTTGATATAAAGAAAAGTAGTAGCCCTTCTGTTTCAATAGCTCTTTATGGGTTCCACGCTCTATAATATTACCATTCTTAACCACCAGTATAATATCAGCCTTCTTGATTGTAGACAGCCTGTGGGCGATTAAAAATGAAGTTCTGTTATTTAATATATGCATAATAGCATTTTGTATCAATTGTTCTGTCTGAGTGTCAATTGAAGAGGTTGCCTCATCAAGTACAAATATTTTGGGGTCAGATATAATTGCTCTAGCAAAGGATATCAGCTGCTTTTCACCAGTGGACAGGCGGTCGCCGCCTTCGCCGATATTAGTGTCCAGACCTTTATCCATACTATTGATAACAGTATCTGCAGCCACAAGCTTGATGGCGGCTTCAAGCTCTTCATCTGTGGCATCAAACTTTCCATATCGAAGATTGTCTCGAACTGTTCCAGAAAACAAATGTGGACTTTGCAGCACATAACCTATGTTATTATGAAGCCATAGCTGTGAACGTTCCTTATAATCTCTTCCGTCAATCAGAATCTGACCTTTTGTTGGCTCAAAGAATCTACAGGCAAGATTTACAAGTGTGCTTTTTCCTGCACCCGTTTCACCAACAATTGCTACAGTGGTTCCAGCAGGTATCTTGAGATTGAAATCAGTTAGTATATATTCATCGCCATCAGGATACTTGAAGGAAACATCCTTAAACTCAATATCACCTTTTATAGTTTCCCAATTTTCTTTTTTAGGGTTAAAATTATCACCATATTTCTCAATAACCTCAGGAGTGTCAGTTATATCAGGTTCAGTTTCAATTAACCCTGTTACACGTTCAATATTAGCCTGAGTAGAAACAAAATCAGCAAAAACACGGGCAATTTGCTGTATTGGCTCAAATATGCTTATAGCATAGGTGATAAAGACAGAAAGTGTTCCAAATTCCATTGCATCATTTATAACTAAATAACCACCCCGTACCAAAACAATACAGACTGCAAGAGTGCTGAAAGAGAGTACTATTGGGATAAATATAGCATTAAGTATAGTAGCATGCATAGTTGAAGAATAAAACTTATCTGTAATAACAGAAAATTCCTTTAGGTTTTTATCTTCAATAACCAGAGTTTTTGAGGTTCTTGCACCTGTAATACCTTCATTGAAGGCTCCGGTTAACCTTGAGTTAATTTTTCGTATTTTTCTGTTCACATTTAATATTTTCTTCTGAAAATACATTGTAATAAGTGCAATAAATGGGATTACACACATAACTAATAATGCCAGCTTGAAATTTAATAACAGCATAGCAATGAAAACTCCAACCACATAAACGGTTGCCCACAAAATATCTGTCATACCCCAGGAAACCATTTGTCCGATACGTCCAGTATCACTCATAACTCTTGCCATCATGTAACCTACAGGGGTAGTATTGTAATAACTAAAAGAAAGTTTTTGAAGATGAACAAAAACAGCCTTTCTGATGGCTTTAGCAACATTTAGTTCAACAGTCATTGCATTTTCAATAAACACAATTACTGCAAATACCTGCAATAAAATAACACAACCGTATAAAGCTGCAAATTTTCCGATACCCTCTGTTGAAGCAGGTATAACAAAATTGTTAATTGCGTATCTTTGAAACAAGGGGTATGTTACATCTACAATTGATAATAAAACTAAAAAGCCCATTGCTGTAAAAAAATGTTTTTTATACAGCTTTATAAATGGTATTATTTTAGCCCAAACCTTAAATGAAAAGGGCTTTTTATACTCTTCCTCTTCTAAATAAGCCATTAATTGTCACCTCCCAAATGCTCATCCTTATCAGCGTCTAAAAGCTCTGTTTCAAGACTGCTTTGAATATCATATATTTTTCTGTAAATTCCATTTTCATTTGCCAGAAGTTCAGAATGGGTTCCCATTTCTGATATCTGACCATCATTTAGAACCATAATCACATCAGCCTGCATTAGTGTTGTAATTCTATGCGAAACAAGAATGACTGTGCTGTGTGAAGTGTTTTCATTTAGCTGAGCACGAATTTTTGCATCTGTTTCAGCGTCTACAGCAGACAGAGAATCATCAAAAATCATGATTGGTGATTCTTGCATTAACATTCTTGCAATGGCTACTCTTTGCTTCTGTCCGCCTGATAGAGTAACTCCACGTTCTCCAACAATGGTATCATAGCCTTTAGAAAACCCAAGTATTGCATCATCAACTGCTGCTATGCTTGCATTTCGGCGAATGAACTCAATATCATTTGTGTTCTTGAAGGCATCAATATTCTCCTTAATTGTTTTAGAGAAAAGAAAGGGCTCTTGAAGGACAAAGCCAATATTGCTTCTCAAATAATCAAGCTTTATGTTTTTGATATTCACACCGCCGATTTCTATAGTCCCACCTTCATCAGGAAGATCGTAAAGCCTATCCAGCAAATACATAATTGTTGATTTTCCAGAGCCTGTTCCGCCTAAGATACCGAAAGTAGTACCGGACTTAATTGTAAATGAAATATTCTTAAGAACAGGCTTAACACCTTCATAGTCAAAATTAACATTTTTAAATTCAATGTCACCTGTCATGTCAGGTGTAACTGCACCCTCACAATCATTTTCTTCCTCTTCAGCAATAATTTCTTTGATACGACTGAGAGAAACACTGGTTTTACTCATTTCAGATAGTATTCGTCCAAAATTTCTGATTGGCCATACCAGCATAGAATTATAGAAAATAAAAACTAAAAATTCTCCTAAGGTTATTACACCACTAGCAGCTTCGATAGAGCCAAAAATAATAATAAGCATTACTTGAAGACTTGAGAAAAAGTCACCGATACCCCAGTACTTACTAAGCAAAAAGCCTAACTTAATCCAGTAATTTGCGAAATAATCATTTTTAACATCAAAATTCTCAATCTCATGTGCTTGCCTTCCAAAAGCACGAACGACACGAACACCTGTAAAGTTTTCCTGAACCATAGCTGATAGGGCACCTTCGGCCTCATCAGCATATTTAAATCTATCAGCAATTTTCTTATAGAAGATAGCTGAATAGGCAATTACAATAGGTATAAAAGCAAGAGCAATCAGAGAAAGCTTTATATTCATCAAAAACATCAGCAGGAGAGAGAAGGTTATTAAAAAAACCGTTCTGACCATCTCTATAAACTGCAGCAATAAAAAATTTCGTACAACTTCAACGTCAGAGGTACAACGTTGAATAATATCACCAGTTTGATTTTTAACATGCCAGCTGTAAGGCAGCTTTTGGATGTGATCAAACAGATGATTACGAAGCTTTCTGATAGTACCTTCAGATGCCTTTGCAATACAAACTCTAAATAGATATGTAAAAGCACCTGATAATATTGCTAAAACAAGAGCTACTAGGGAACAGAGCAGAAGGTTGCTTCTAAGAATATCTCTGCCACCATGTAAGTTGATATAGTTTAAAATTACTTCTGGAAGCTTTAATGGCTCAGTTCCAATTACTGAGTCTATAATAATTTTGATAATCTGTGGCAAAAGATAGTTAAAAATAATTGCAAGCATCGTTGAAATAATTGCAAGAATAAATAACCATCTAAAGCCTTTAATAAAAGAATAAAGCATTTTTAGTCTGCCGTTATTGTTTTGCTCCATACTATCCTCCCACGCCTATTTTAGGCAAAATATTGAAACTATAGGTGGAGAACCTATGATTTCTTAAACAATTTTATTATTACCACAGAGTTAATTATCATTTATATTTAACTTTTATAAACAATGAATTACAAAGTAAAGTATCAGCTCACTAACCTACATGGAAAGTTTTCCTGTACTAATTTTTATCAATAGCTGCTGAAAAAATAACTGCTTGATGAATGACAAAAAACATGCATGAATACTGGCTTTGCTAGTATATTAAAACTAAATATTTGTATTGATTCAGCAAGCTTTATTCACAAACTAATTAATGCAATTATTTCTAGCACAACTTTCAATTGACAAGTATGAACACCTTCAATTTCAACTGCAGAAGTTTAATATACATCAAAAAATACACAAAAATAGGGAATAAAAAAACACGATAACTCATCGTGTTAATAATACTATAAATGACGGTTACTCAAGTGGTTAACCTAATAGAAAGTATATAAAGTACAAACTATATAGGTTCAATATTAAATTATTGATAAAACACCTCATAAATTTTAGCTGTTCTCATTTTTTAATACACTCCTTTCACCGTAGAATTGTTTGTAAATACTATTACAAAGTAGGATAAAACACTTACTTTGTAATAGTATTACACAATGGTAAGTTGTGTCAATAGTTTTTATGCATTTGTAATAGTTAATTTCAAGATTAGTTTTGCTACTAAATCAACTTATATAGGATTATTCATTAATAGAAGTACTTAGCTTTTTTGGTGAAAAGTAGTACTTGAATGAAAAATAATATTTGCCATAAAGCTTGATATTGCAAGGCTTTAATAGTATATCCAGACGAAGTTTGAAGGACAAAAATAATAGCTCTACGCAAAATAAAAACCCTGAACACAGCGTAATCGCGAATGTACAAGGCTTTATTGGTGGAAGGAGATGGATTCGAACCATCGAAGCGAGACGCAACAGATTTACAGTCTGCCCCCTTTGGCCACTCGGGAACCCTTCCGTGTTTATCAAACAAAATGTCACAGATTTTTGCGACAAGTAAGATTATGCATTAATTTATTCAAAATGTCAACACTTTTTTTGCAATTAATAATCTGATTTTTTAAGATTTTTTAAGTCCTGATTTTTAAGTGCCTTTTATTTTTTAATAATAAGAAAAAATTTCACAATCCATATGGTGAAGCAGGTGTTTGTTCTGTTTTTGCAGTAAGTTCTGCTAGAACTTAATTGAAACATTGTCTGCCATTTTAAACGAATAGTCTGTTTAAGGGTACTACACAAATTTTATTATTTTCGTATGTGGTATTTTTATAGCATCATATATAAAAATTTAAATATCTAGTATAAAGATTTAAAACTGGTAATCTAGATGTTAGGTTTACATTGAAAAGGGTTAAGTAAATGGGGAGAGCATAGACGTATATACTAAACAAAAAATCCAACTTAGAAATGCTTAAATTGGATTTTTTTGGTGCCCAGAGCCGGAATCGAACCAGCGACACGGGGATTTTCAGTCCCCTGCTCTACCGACTGAGCTATCTGGGCGTTTAACGATATTTAATTATATGTACGTATCTTAAAGGAATTAAATGGTGGGCCTTCAGGGACTCGAACCCCGGACCAACCGGTTATGAGCCGGTTGCTCTAACCAACTGAGCTAAAGGCCCTCAAGAAACGAACGAACCTTAGTATAATAAAAAAAGTAGATTATGTCAATAGTAAATTTAAAAAAATCTAAACCTAATTTTTAAGGTTTCGTTACTAGGGAACATTTTTTGAAAGTTCTGTTTCCAGATACACTTTCAAAAACTACTTGCAAAAACCACTTGTGGTTTTTGTGGCTCGAAAATGCACTATGATTAGTACAAATTTTATTTTCGAGTTAACACCTATGAAATTTAAGAAAAATTTGTTAGAATGTTATACTGAAATGTATTTATTTTTTAATTTATTGGTGTAAATATATTTTTTGATGTTTAATAATAGGCTAATAATATAAAAGAAAAATTAATAGTAAAGTGTAAAAAATAATAGAGAATAACTATTTTTCATAAGGTCGTTATTGCTGGGTTTAGTATTTTTATATGTCAATTATTAACGTTTTAGGCATCCTCATCGCGAAGGCTTTAAACTATGATTGACTATAGCAACATACTTTACACAATTTCAACAGAAAAGAGGAATACTACATGAATATAACTGAGAATCTAAAATACTTATCAGAGCTTGTTGCTGTAGCAGGGTTTGAAAAAGCTTCTGCTGAAAAGATTGCGGAGTTGTTTAAGGGCGGCTGCGATTATGTAGAGGTTGATAAATTTTCAAATGTAATTTGTATAAAAAAGGGAACTAGTGACAAAGCAAAAAAAATTATGATAACTGCTCATATTGATGAAATTGGATTTTTAGTAAGGTCAGTAGATGAAAAAGGATTTGTTGGAATTACAAACATTGGTGGAATTGATAGCAAAATCTTATTGGCACAGGAAGTAATAATTCATGGGAAGCAGGAGGTTGTGGGCATTATAGGTGCTACACCACCACATCTGCTGAAGGTAGAAGATGCAGCAAAACCGGTTAAAATTCAGGATTTATATGTGGATACAGGATTTACTCAAAAAGAACTAAAAGAAATTATTTCTGTGGGAGATACTGTTTCATTTAAAACAGATTTTAACATTATGAATGTGCAAAAAGTTAGTGGTAAGTCTTTTGACAATAGAGCTAGTGTAGCATGTTTGATAGAGATATTGGAATATTTAAAGAATGTTAAACATGAAAATGATATTATTTTTGTTGCCTCAACACAGGAAGAAACGTCTTTGGTTGGAGTAAAAACGGCATCCTATTCACTAATGCCTGATGCAGCAGTTGTAATAGATACATGTCATGGTGATATTCCTGACCTTTCAAAGGATTATTCTTCAACACCTGGAAAAGGCCCTGAAATTTCTATTGGACCCAACCTACACCCGAAAATGGTTAATAAGTTGTTCGAGCTAGGAGAAGAATATTATATTCCATTTCAAAAAATGGTTGAAGCTGGTGATACAGGAACAGAAGCATGGGCAACACAGGTTAGTACAAAAGGAATCCCTACGGTACTGCTTTCCATTCCAATCAGATATATGCATACTGCTGTAGAAACATTAAATATTGAGGATATTAAATTTACTGCCAGACTTGTAGCAGAATTTGTAAAAATAGGTAGCACTCAGTTAGGAGATTTAGTTTCAATATAATTTTTGCCCAAAGTCGGCGTAGGAGGTTATCAGCTCGAAACAATAGTTTGTCCAACATGGTGCGTTTTCGAGCCGCAAAAACCACAAGTGGTTTTTGTAGTTTAGGTGGATGGAGCAGTGAAAATTACTGCGTACCTCCGTGAAGCTGAGGTTCTCCACTGATAGCTTTACCAAATTTATATACCCAAATTGGGCGTGGGAGGGTTATCAGCTCGAAAATAAAGTTTGTACGAACATGGCGCATTTTCGAGCCACAAAAACCACAAGTGGTTTTTGACAGTGTGAGTGGAATAGATTGGAGGATAATATGCTTATAAAAGAACTTACAGATTTAAATGGTGTTTCAGGTAATGAAAAAGAAGTTAGAGATTTTATTATTCAAAAAATAGATAATTATTGTGATTCTATAAAAGTTGATTCGATTGGAAATGTTATTGCCTATAAAAAGGGAACAAACAGCACGGACACTGGCAAACTTAAAGTAATGCTGTCTGCACATATGGATGAAGTGGGTTTTATTGTATCGGGACATACAGATAAGGGGTTTATAAAGTTTAAGTCGGTAGGAGGTATAGATGATAGAATACTTCCTGGGAAAAAAGTTTTGGTAGGAAATAAAAAACTGGCTGGCGTCATAGGTTCAAAACCCATACATCAACAGGATAAAGAAGAAAGAGAGCGGATTACCAAAATTAAAAATTTGTATATTGATATTGGGGCGGATACCAAGGAGGAGGCTGAAAAACTGGCGCCTCTCGGAGAATATATAGCCTTTGACAGTCAGTATGTGGAGCTTGGTAGGGATTGCATAAAGGCAAAAGCACTTGATGACAGGGTGGGGTGTGCAGTCTTAATTGAGGTTTTAAAACATAGATTTGACTTTGATATATATGTTTGCTTTACGGTACAGGAGGAAGTTGGATTAAGAGGTGCGCAGATAGCAGCTTATAGTGTAATGCCTGATGTGGCGTTAGTAATAGAAGGAACAACTTGTGCAGATGTTCCCAACGTAGAGCCCCATGACTATACAACTGTATTGGGAAATGGTGCTGCACTTACAATAATGGACAGAACCTGTTATTGCGATAAAGGAATGGTACGCTTCCTTTGCAATGTAGCTGCTAAAAATAATATTAAGTTCCAGTATAAGCAAACTACTACAGGGGGAAATGATTCAGGGCAAATTCAAAGAACTGGAACAGGTGTAAAGATAGCTTCTATTTCAGTACCTTGCAGATATATACATTCACCTGTGTCTGTAATGTGCAGAAGTGATTATGAAAGTGTAGAGAGGCTTACTCTTGCAGCATTAAATGAAATGAATAAGGATAAGGATTTTTTTAAAACTCTTCACAAATTAATTTGTTAATAAAGAGTATTGATTTAATTACTGGGAAAGTTGAGTAAATAAATTTTATATAATTGGAGGGTACCATGCAGGAATTATTAAAGAAGGTAACTCAAGCTTTTGGAGTATCAGGAAATGAGGAAGAAATAAGGGATGTAATTACTTCGGAGATAAAAAAATATGTTGATGAAATAAAAGTTGATAATATGGGTAATTTGATTGCAATCAGGAATGGGAAAAATAAGACAGGTAGTCAGGCAAAAAAGATAATGCTTGCTGCACATATGGATGAAATAGGTATTATAGCTACCTTTATTGATGACAAGGGCTTTATACGTTTTTCGAATATTGGTGGGGTATCAGCCTTTAACTCCTTAGCACAGAGAGTTAGATTTAAAAATGGCACTATTGGCTGTATAAGTGTAGAAGAAAAGCTGGAAGATTACAAAAACCTTAAGCTGGATAAAATGTTCATAGATATTGGTTGTAAAAATAGGGAAGAAGCTGAAAAGTTAGTGAAAATTGGAGATGCTGCCACCTTTATAGGAGATTTCTACGTCCAAGGTAGCTGTGCAATTTCAAAGGCAATGGACAATAGAAGTGGATGTGCTGTATTGATTGAGCTAGCGAAGACTCTTCCTAAAACAGATAATGAAGTTTATTTTGTTTTCACTACACAAGAAGAGGTTGGGCAAAGGGGAGCAAAAACAGCAGCATTTGGTATAATGCCTGATTGTGCAATTGCAATTGATGTTACACTAACTGGAGATACGCCCCAGTGTAAGGACAGAGAAGTTAAATTAGGTAGAGGGCCTGCAATTAAAGTCAAGGATAGTGCCTATATTGCTCATCCTCAGATACGTAGAGAGCTTGAGGAACTAGCCAAAAGAAATAGTATTCCATATACATTGGAATTGCTTGATAGAGGAGGAAGTGACCCAGGAGCCATACAGTCTACAGGCAACGGAGTACCTTGCGGAGGAATTTCCATACCTTGCAGATATGTTCACTCACCGTCTGAAATGGTTAACTTAGAAGATTTGCGAAATTGTGTAAAGCTAGCAGAATTGTATGTTAAGAAGACTTAGCCTGTTGGATCAAAAAGCGAACAGGGAGGCTTTAGTCGCAGCAAATATTCGAACATTTTTAATATTTTTAATGCAATCATTCGGATTTTATTGTATAATATTTGATGTTGCAGAGAAGCTGCTAGCTTTAATTATAAAATGGCTGATATATTAGCTATAAATCAGGGCTTAAAAATAATTGACAAATGATTAAAGCTTTTTAACAATATAGTATCAAATGGAGGAAAATTTTTACATGAAAAACGTTTATGAAAGTCCTTTAAATGCTAGATATGCAAGTGATGAAATGCAGTATATTTTTTCACCTGATATGAAGTTTACAACATGGAGAAAGCTTTGGATTGCTTTGGCTGAAGCTGAAAAAGAGCTAGGCTTAAATATTACTGATGCACAGATTGAACAACTAAAAAGCAATGTTGATAATATTAATTATGAAGTTGCTGAAAAATATGAGAAACAGTTCAGACATGATGTAATGTCACATGTTCATGCGTATGGCGAGCTTTGTCCAGATGCAAAGGGCATTATTCACCTTGGCGCGACATCCTGCTATGTTGGTGATAATACAGATGTAATAGTCATGAATGAGGGATTAAAGCTTCTCAGAAATAAATTGCTTATTCTTATAAAAAAGCTTTCAGATTTTGCATTAGAGTATAAAGCAATGCCTACATTAGGCTATACTCATTACCAGCCAGCACAGTTAGTTACAGTTGGAAAAAGAGCTTGTCTGTGGATTCAGGAACTACTAATGGATTTAGAGGATTTAGACCATGCACTTAATAATATGAAGCTTTTGGGCTCAAAGGGTACAACAGGAACGCAAGCTAGTTTTCTTAATTTATTTGATGGTGATCATGAGAAGGTTAAAAAGTTGGAAACATTGATTGCTGAAAAAATGGGCTTCAAAAAGGTATTTGCAGTTTCCGGGCAAACATATCCCAGAAAGCTTGACAGCAGAGTTTTAGGTGTGCTAAGTGCTATTGCTCAGAGTGCATATAAGTTTGGAAATGACATGAGACTCCTTCAAAGCATGAAAGAGATGGAGGAGCCATTTGAAGAGAAGCAGATTGGTTCATCTGCAATGGCATATAAGCGTAACCCAATGAGATGTGAAAGAATATGTTCTCTAGCAAGATACGTTATTATAGATGCAATAAATCCTGCTATTACAGCTTCAACACAGTGGTTTGAAAGAACCCTTGATGACTCAGCTAATAAGAGAATCTCTATACCAGAGGCTTTTCTGGCTACAGATGCTATTTTAAATATATATATTAATGTTGCAAGCGGCTTTGTTGTTTATCCAAAAGTAATTGCAAAGCATGTAATGGAAGAACTACCATTTATGGCGACTGAAAATGTTATGATGGAAGCAGTAAAGCGTGGTGGAGACAGACAGGAACTACATGAGCAGATTAGAACTCATTCTATGGAGGCAGGCAAAAGAGTAAAGGTTGATGGCGAATCAAATGATTTGATAGAAAGAATTGCAAAGGATTCCATGTTTGGAATGTCTCTTGAGGAGCTCAATTCTGTACTTGAACCAAAGCACTATATCGGAAGGTGTGCAGAGCAGGTAGAGGAGTTTGTTGAGAATGAAGTGAACAGAGTACTTGCTGCGGCTGATGTAACTGATATTGTAGTGGATTTGAAGGTTTAATCGATAGAAAATTACTATTGATAATTAGCATAATGTCTTATATAATAAAGGATATATCAAAGATAGGATGTCATTACATCATCCTATCTTTTGGTTTTTTGAGAGGTGGGGCAAATGATAAATAAATTTAGCAATATCCCATTATATCGGCAATTAAAGGACTTAATACTAGACAAAATAGAGAGGAATGAATACCCTCCAAATACTCAGATACCTTCTGAACAGGATTTATGTGAAATTTACGATATCAGCAGACCAACCGTTAGGCAAGCAATAAGCGAATTGACAAGCAGTGGCTACCTATATAAAGAGAAGGGAAAAGGAACCTTTGTTTCTGGAAAGAAGAAAAATATTGATATAAAAAACTTCAATGGTTTCACCGATTCTATTTTGGATTGCAAATCTCCGGCTGAGAAAAACATTATTGATATTAATGTTGTTGAGAGTTCTTCTGTTGATATATTAAACAATATATTCAATTACAATACCAGTATGCCGGTAGCAATGATTAATTATTTGTCGTATATTGACAATCAGCCTAATTCTGTGTATTCCTTCAATAAATCTTACATACCTGTTAATTTGTTTCCTAATATTGTAACTCAACTGAAGGATGGGAAATCATCAATTGACATATTAAGAGGTAAATATCCGTTAATTCCTGACAAGAGCAAAAGTATTTTAGATGTCATTTTTGCTGATAATATTGATTCTCCAATACTTAGAGTTCAGCCTGGACAGCCCTTGATAAGAGTTCAGAATAATTTGTATTCAAAAAGCGGGCAATGCGTAGAATATGTTTGTTCAAAGTATAGAGCAGACAACTGTAGAATTTTGTTTGAAGGAAGTAAAACAGGTTAAGAAAGTCAATTGCTATAGGCAAAAGGTGTAACCCTGTTCCTATAGTTTTGATCTGAAGCTAACAGCTACACCAACTTTTAATTCAATAATAATGTTTATATTCTGCAATAGCATATTACTTCCACAAGGCTCAAGATAATGGCTTCTAGAGTGAGAGAACCGGCACGATATCAGTATTATTACGCTATGAACCATGGATGGTGAATGTGGAAAGGCGGCTAAAGCATTGATAAATAAATACCACCCACTATCTATAGAAAACGCTTGCGTTTTTTGAGACTCGAAAGTGCACCATGTAAGCACCAACGATACTTTCGAGTTATTTCGGCATCAAACCATTGACAAGTCTCCCGCACTGATTTTTTATGTGGGAAAGTTGAGCTAGTAAGTACCAATTAATTGAGAATAATTAGTATATTTATATTTTGGAGGCTATATTTTTTTATGGGTTCATATTATTTAAACAAAGACAAAAAATATAAAAAAAGGAGAGCTCTTGTTGCCACGCTAACTGTTTTTTGCATAATTGCTGCATTTATGGGAGGATATTTATTATTAAATAAAGATGGTTCTAAACAAATAGCGGCTCAAACAAGTACAGCATCTGGAGCAGAAACATCAACTGCAGGCAATTCTTCACAAGCTACAGATACAGCGACAAAAGATACAGCTCAAACAGCCAGCAATACAACTGCTACGGCACCAATTAGTACTGATACAAATACAGTGAAAACAAAGAATCATGGCGTTTTACCAAAGGTTGGGACATTACCAAAGAGCGGTAAAATGGAGGAGCTTAAAAAGCTTATTACCGATTATACCTCTAAGCTGCCTGGTAAATATGGAGTAACCTTTATAGACCTTGCTACTGGAGAAATGGTAAATGTTAATGACAAGATAGAATACATTGCAGCTAGTACGTCAAAGCTACCAATAAATGTACTTTTGTATAAATATATTGAAGCAGACAAAATAAAAATGGAAGACAAATTAGTTTACAAGCAAGAGGATTTAGAATATGGTACTGGCATTATTATTAATTCACCATATGGAACAGAATACACTGTTAGAGAAACCTCAAGGCTTTCAATTCAGAAATCTGACAATTGTGGAGTAAACATGCTTATCAGACTTTTGGGCATAGAAAACGTTAGAAATTATATAGATGAAGTGGGCGGTCAAGTTCATTACGGAAAAACTCATCGCTCTTGTCCTTATGATATGGCTCAAATTGCTCAGGACTTATACAAACTATATTTGAATAATGAAGAAGTTTATGGTGAATTAATAAACTACATGGAAACTACTGATTGGCATGACAGAATAGATGCAAAGCTGCCTCAGGATGTGAAAGTAGCTCATAAGATAGGTAATCAGATATCCACTAGAAATGATGTTGGAATTGTTTTTGCAACTCATCCCTATGTTTTATCAGTAATGAGTGATAATGTGAACATAGACGCTGCTACAAGAGCAATTGCAGATTTGTCAAAAATAATTTATGATTTTGAGGAAGAATATGCTACACAAACTAAATAAACAGACAATATGATTTGTTTTGGGTATAATTAGTTATAACGAGGCAAAAAAAATGTCCCCAATTTCTATAAGTGGCGGGTACCGCTTGGGTTTTCAGACGGGGGATCTCCCGCCTCGTTGAAACGCCGCTAATGTAATAGCTCGAAAATAAAGTATGTACGAACAAGGTGCATTTTCGAGCCACAAAAACCACAAGTGGTTTTTGACGATGTATAGTACATCGAAAAATTTCATTTTGAATGTAGGCGTTATAATATTATTGGTTAAAATCTAAGGAGGCAACAATTTTTAATGGATAGCTTTTTGCTTTATTTTACTCAAAATATAATTCATGGAAATCCTGTTTTCACATATATTTTTATTTTTATATCGGGCGTGCTTCAGTTGATTTTTCCTCCTTTTCCATCTGATGTTATCATTGTACTCGAAGGTTATTTAACAACAGTTGGAAGTAATTATAGTTTCTTTTCTGTATTTATTATTTCAGTACTTGGAAGTATTGTGGGTTCTTTTATTGTCTACTTGTTTGGGTATAAAAAGGGAAGTGAAGTACTAAGATATAAGATTGTGCTTAAATACGTTAATGAAAAGCACATTAAGAGATCTGAAAAGGTTTTTCACAAGTATGGGAAATATGGATTAATATTAAGTAAATTTATTCCTGGAACCAGCTCAATTATGGTGTTATTCTCTGGTGTTTTTAAGGTAAAAAGAAGAATATATTTCCCATATATTATTTTTTCAATTTTTTTGCAACAGTTTATTTATCTTGTAATTGGAAGAATTATAGGTCATAATGTAGAACAGGTTAAGAAATTTTTTTCAATCTTTAATTTAGTTGCAGTAATTGTAGTGGTAGCTTTTGCAATTTTACTTTTCATTCTTTACAAAAGTAGAAAATCTAAGAAAGTTAAGGCTGGAAATTGTAAATAACAAAACTATGAGACGGTATATTATCGTATTCTCAGCAGATAGCGATTGTATTCCAATCCTTTGTTACTCTATTCAGACATATAAAAATAACATATAGCATAGAATATGCTTTCATAATTTGCTAGTGAAAATTTTAGATATTCATATTTATCAATGGAAGGTTGTTAAAAAAATCATTATATTTTATGAAATTAATTTGTCAAAAACCATTGATAAGTCTCCAACTAGTTAACTTTTGACGTAAATTTTTCGAAAACGAAATAATCCTCATGTTAGATATTATGGGAACTATACATAAAACAGTAAAAAAATACAACTATATACAAATTTCTCGAATAACTTTGAATAAATACAGAAATATGCTATAATAATATTAATGGTAAACACGAGATTTCATTAGTTTGATAGTACTAAATAGCATCAACAATTATGTAAATTCTAGTTATTTTGAAGTCTTTTCACTATTTATATGTTTTAAACCTTATTAATGATTAGTGAATAATTTCAATAAAACTTCACATAATCTTGACATAATATCACTTATAGAAATTGAGGTATGTCTATGAATAGTATACAAAAAGTTATTCTTCCAGTAAATTATCCTCCTATTACCTCCTGGCAATGGCATGCATCTTTGTTCTCAATATTAGCAAATGATGAGTTTGCGTTAGAATGGATATATAGTAATTATGTTCAATTAAGATGTTATCCTGAAACAGATAGTATTACAGGTAACAAAATTTATATGTTTGATTTTATTCCAGGTGATAGTTCTCTTAAGGAATGTCCGTATTTGCTATCAGAAATAATAACTCAAGAGCAGATTTTAGCCTATTCAAAGGATATTTTATCGTTCTTGTTAAAGACTTTGGACTTATCCTACTATATTTTTGGTATTTGTGATGAAACAGATATGTTAAATAGAGGTCGCAGAATCCTACATCAATTATTTATATATGGTTATGATTTAGAAAATCAAGTTTTTTATGTTGGAGATTTTACTTTTACAGGTAAATATTCTTATACGACTGTGACATTTGACAAGGTTGTCAATGGGTTTTTGAATGTTCAGCCTGGTGAGGATTTTGTTTTTAATCATAATTATAAAGGTATGCGTGGTCTATATCTAATTAAAAAGAATACTGATGAAAAATACTATAGCTTTGATAGTAATTTAGTAAAAAGGACATTAAACGAATATATCAATGGTAGTAATACTAAGGCTCATTTTTTGCAAATGAGAAACAATTATAGTACTAATAGTTTTGGTATAAATATATATGATGGAATTATTGATCAGATCAATTTGCTTGAAGAGAAGACCAATACCTGGTATGATTATCGTCCATTTCATATAACCTATGATCATAAAGCATTAATGGAAAATAGGCTTAAATACATGATGGAAAATAAATATATATCATTTGATTCCGAAATTATAATAAAATATGATTTGGTAAAAAACGCTATGTTAAAAGCTCGAAATACATTCATTAAAGCCAATGTTACAAAAGAAATTGGAATGTTAAATAAAATAAAGTCATATATATCAGAGGCTAAAGAAAGAGAAGTCGAGATACTGTCACTTGTTGAAAGGCAGTTATAGTATTAATAAAATATAACTAATTAAAAGAGCGCAAACCCCAATAGGGATATACGCTCTTTTAATATTTTTGAATTCAATTTTTAGTTGATATTGGTTATCAAAATTAACTCTAAAAAAGTTACCAGCCTAGAACCTCTGTCATTTTTGCAGCATATCTCTTACCAAAAGTAACTTGTGAATCATGGTTAAAATGTAATCCCCATGAATCAGCAGGGTCACCAGATAAACCACTTGCAGAAATTACATAGCAGTTCTTTATAACTGAAGGTAACTTGTTTACTAATGTATTGTGGCCTGCACAACCACCACTATATAGAAGCTCACCTGCTAGAACAGGAATATCACCTAGACCTAAATCCTTTTTGATATCAGTTATCAGTGTATTTACCTTGTTAGGCCAATCAGCTTGTCCGTTATTTGAACAGCCTTGGTGGAACAGTATTCCATCAATAACTCCGCCCTTTGCCTGTGCAAGCTTTCCACGCTCTATAATCCAGTTATATTTAGTTCCGCCGGATTTCATAAAAGTCTCAATTTTCTCTCCGCTGATTGCACATGGTATCAGACCAATAGTATCCTGTTCAGGGAGTTCGTTTATTATTGTTTTAGCAAACCAATCTCCAGGACCAATTGCATTTTGCCAAGACTCATGGAGTGGTGGAACTGCTACTGCCCATGTATTATTATAGTAACCTAATGAAAGTATACGTGGGTTTGTGACTTTATCAGATGCTTGGGCCGCAGGCCATCCTGCCATATTTGATTGACCAAGTAATAAGAAACAATGGAACTTAGGTTCAACAGGTTGTGTTCCTGTATCAGCTGGGAATTTGTCAATTAGACCTAATAAAAATTGCTTAATAATCCCTAAATCAAGTGCGTTAATTGCCCCATCAGCATCTACATCTGCCGCTTTAGGATTGGAAACATTTTTTGTGCCAAGTAACTGCATTTTAACTGCTGCAAAATCTAAAGAGTCTACAGCTCCACTGGAATCAGCATCTCCGTACAGTATTGCTGTAGCAGCAGTTACATCGCCTGTTTGAGCACTAAAATTAAAGAAAGTCATAATCATTGCTAGTACTACTATTAGGCATACTCCTTTTTTCATGCAAAAACCTCCTATAAAGTTATTTTAATTTGCTAAGAAATAATTATCAGTCTTAACAAATATTTCAATACACTATCTAACATAAATAATTCGAAAGGAGAGACTTTTATTGGCTGGTTTACGTTGAATTTAATATATAGTGAAAATAGAATAAAGCCCATATAGACATAAATAATTTGAGTTATGTCTATATGGGCTTTACTATTAAGGCTTGTCACTAAGGAATTAATCTTGCAAATGTATTGTTATATTCGCTTGCTTCTGTAACGATATTTCCCCAGTCAATTTTACCAGTTACATAGATTGCGGTATTTGGAACTGTACCATATGCGGCAAAAGTACCAGTATAAGTTTCACCTGGAGCAAGAGATCTGTTGACAGCAAGAATACTGCCTCCTGCAGCCACATCACCAGCGTCATTGAACACTGTATTAGCAGAGTAAAAATTTTGAATTGACACATTGTATAGATTGGGGATATTGTCTCCACCGATATTTTTTATTGTATAAGTGTAATTAACTTGATTATTTGTCTTTGAAGTAATTGTGACATTTGTAAAAGTGAGATCAGCAAGCAAAGAGAGGGCTCTAGTATTATTGTTTTCATTTAGTTCTGATACAGATTGTGACCAATCTATCTTGAATGTAAGGTAGTTCATACCATTAGGTACAGAGACCAAGGAATAGAATGTACCTGTATAAGTTTCACCTGGAGCAAGTGATCTGTTTACACCAAGTATACTGCCTCCGGCAGCTACATCACCAGAATCATTGAAAACTGTATTAGCAGAGTAGAAATTCTGAATACTTACATAATACAGATTATCAATTGTAGCAGTACCATTATTTTTAATGGTATAGGAATAGGTTATTTGTGAAGATGTTCTTTGTGTGACAGCTGCTGCTGTAAAAACAAGATCAGGATTAGCATCCGCAGCCAGTGAGGTATTGATGGGGAGAACCCCAGTACATAATGCAAATGCTAAAGTTAATGCCAAAAACTTTAATTCAAACTTTTTCATATTAACCTCCTGTGCCCACTTTGGGCAAAAATTTAGTGAAGCTAAGTGTGATGAATCTCAGTTTTACTTAGATATGCAGAAATTTATCTGCTTCATTCATCTGTAAATGAAAAAACACTTAGGGGGTTTCTTTTGCTCGAAAAAACACTATGTTGGATATGACTTGTCTTGTGGTATTTCAAGCAATTTAAAAATAATTTTATATTTGTTGGAAAATAAACAAATAACAAAATGAAAATATAGTAATATTATATCCACAAATTTACCAAATTGTCAATAATATGCTAATATATTATTAAAATTTATAAAATAACAACAAATATACCTAAGTTCCCATTTGTCTATTTATATGATATTATATTAATGATTTAAATTTTGATATATTTGATAAAAATACCAACAGATTTTAATATCAAAATCATATCGTCTGTTGGTATAAGAATTTAGAAGATATTATTTAAACTTTCTATTGTTAAAGAATAGATTAATTATTATTGAAAATAAGTTCAAAATATAATAAGATGGATACATTAATAAAAGCCATTTATAAAACTAGGTGAATAAGGCGTATGAACAATAATGGAGTAAATAGTATTGAAGTAAAAAAAATAAATAGACAGACAATTTATAAATTTCTGTATAGGCATGAGCCCATATCTATACAGGAAATTGCGTATACTCTAAATATGAGCTTACCAACGGTTACACAAAATATTAAAGAATTATATGAGCGAGGGTTAGTTATAAAAACTGGCTTATTTGAATCTACCGGTGGAAGAAAGGCAAAAGCTATTTCTTATAATAGCATTGCCCGCTATGCAATAGGTCTTGATGTAACTCGCAATCATGTTGGTGCTGTGCTAATTGACTTGAGCGGAAAAGTCATCAAAAACGAAAGACGACAATTTCCGTTTGAAAACACTAAAGAGTACTTTAGAGGCATCGGTAGTTTTGTTAGCGAATTTATTGAGGATTATAAAATAAACACTGGGGATGTTTTAGGTGTTGGAATAGCATTGCCAGCTATTATAGCTCCTGACAGAGAGACTGTAAGCTACGCATCCGTAATTGATTTTGAAGGCGGAAAGGTTAGTGCCTTTTCGGAGTACATACCATATCCTTGCGTTTTTAGCAATGACGCTAATGCAGGAGGTTTTGCCGAAATGTGGGGAGATGAAACCTTTGAAAATGTAGTTTATTTATCATTAAATAATTCTGTTGGAGGCTCAATCATCATAAAGAAGAACATCTATGAGGGGTATAATCATAGGAGTGGTGAGTTTGGTCATATGACAATTGTACCAAACGGCAGAACTTGCTATTGCGGCAAAAAGGGCTGTGTTGATGCATATTGTTCAGCAAAGCTATTATCTGATAGTACCAATGGAAATATCGCTGAATTCTTTAGACTCCTTTCTAAAGGAAATAAACAGCAGAAGCTTATTTGGGAGGAATATGTTTCACATCTTGTGATTGCTGTTAATAATCTTAGAATGTTGTTTGATTGCAATGTTATTTTGGGAGGATATGCTGGGGCTTACATGGATGAATATATTGATGAGTTAAGAGCAATGGCTTCTAAATACAATACCTTTGAAGTTGATGGAAATTATCTGAATGTTTGTAAGTATAAGCTGGAGACTACTGCAGTTGGAGCAGCCTTGATACTTGTGGAAGATTTTATTAAAAACGTATAATGCAAAAAATACCAATTAATTCTATTTATAATTATTAAATACAATAAATTATATTGGATAGACTAAATGTTAAGAGAAAAACATTTAGTCTATTTTTTTATATTTATTTTAGGTATTAAATAGTGTTGCGAAGCAATTTATCATAGCCTGTTTTATATTTTTGTGCAAAAAGTCTAAAAATGTAGAAATAAATCATAAAAATATATTGACATTTACTATATTACAGATATAATTATACTTAATAAAAATGATTTATAAAAGTCTTAAAGAAAATGATTTAAATAACACTACATTATTCAAGAAATGTTACAGGAGAAGGAAATGGAAAATAATATTAAACTCAGAGTTTCAAAAATTGAAAAATCCTTTCCAGGAGTAAAGGCTCTTGATAAAATTGATTTTACTGTTAAAAAGGGCTCTGTTCATGTTTTGTGCGGAGAAAATGGTGCAGGAAAATCAACATTAATGAAAATCATAAATGGCATTTATCAACCTGATAGCGGTCAGATATTCATTGACGAGAAGCCTGTTAAGATTAACAACCCCATTCAAGCTAGAAGTTTAGGTATTTCTATGATATTCCAAGAAATGAATTATGTTCCTGAAATGACAGTAGAGGAAAATATATTTCTTGGAAATCTACCGGTAAACAAATTTGGGAGTGTTGATTGGAAACAAGTAAGACAACGTGCCACTGAACTGTTGAGGTTAGAGAATTTACCATATTCACCAACTACATTACTTAAGGATTTAACAGTATCAGATATTCAGATGTTGGAAATAATAAAGGCTATTTCCTATAAATCAGATATCATCATTATGGATGAGCCTACTTCAGCGATAACTCTTAAGGAAGTAGAAAAGCTGTTTGTCAAAATAAGAGAGCTGAGGGCTAGAGGCGTAAGCATAATCTATATTTCACATAAATTGGATGAAATATTTCAGATAGCTGATGAAATAACAGTGTTTAGAGATGGAACAGTTGTAGAAAGCCATCCTAAAGAAGAACTGGATATTGAAACAGTAATTGCTTTAATGGTTGGCCGTAAGCTCACCAATACCTATCCAAAGGAAGAGGTGAAGCAGGGGGAGAATTTACTCCAGGTTCAAAAGCTAAATAGTAAAAGTGTTTTCAATAATGTAAGCTTTCATGTAAAAAAAGGAGAAATAGTCGGTTTTGCAGGACTAATGGGTGCAGGACGAACTGAGGTAATGAGAGCTTTATTCGGACTTGATCCTATAACCTCCGGCTCTGTAAAAATTAAGGGCAAGGAAGTTACCATTAAAAATGTAAGAGAATCAATTAATAATGGACTGGTAATGCTTTCTGAGGATAGAAGAAGATATGGAATTATACCTGTAAGATCAGTTAAGGAAAATACTACTTTGTCATTCTTACAGAAGGTATTTTATAAAATGACCTATCATCATAAGGTTGAGCACAATATAGTTACTGATATGTTTACAAAAATGAAGGTTAAAACTCCAACTCTTGATACTTCAATACAATCTCTAAGCGGAGGAAATCAACAAAAGGTAGTATTGGCTAAGTGGATGATAAGAAATCCGGATATATTAATTCTTGATGAACCAACAAGAGGTATTGATGTAGGAGCTAAATTTGAAATATATAAGCTTATGACAAATTTAGTTAAAGAGGGTAAGGCGGTAATAATGGTATCTTCTGAGTTACCTGAGTTAATAGGCATGTGTGATAGGATTTATGTAATGTCAAAGGGAACTATAACCGGTGAAATTGAAAGAAAAGACTTTTCTCAGGAGCTTATAATGAAATATGCTACCGGAACACTAATATCTAATGAGGTGAAATAAAATGAATTTACAAAAAAATAATGTTTTGAGTACAGTAACAAAAAAATATAGTATTTTCATGATTCTGTTTGTTTTATTTTTTATTTGCTCTCTTGCAAATCCTAACTTTCTGACAGCAAATAATTTGACTAATATTTCAAGGCAATTGGCGGTAACAACTATTTTGGCATTTGGACAAACAATGCTTATTATAAGCGGTATGCTTGACCTTTCACAAGGATCTGTACTTGCACTCTCTGGAGTATTTGCTGTTTCAACATATAAAGCAACGGGTTCGCTTGTTCTATCAATAGTTGTGGGAATTATAACAGGTGTTGTATGTAACTTTATAAATGCTATAATGGTTAGTTCTTTAAAAACTCCTCCATTTATTGCTACATTAGCAATGCTGACAATGGCAAGGGGAGTAGCGCTTCTATTTACAGAAGGTCAAAATATACTGCAGCTGGGTGATTTTATAGTATTTGGTCAAGGTTCATTAGGAGTAATTCCTATTCCGATTATTTTCCTAGTAATAATTGCAATTATAACTTGGTATATTTTACGTCATACTAGGTTTGGACGTTCTCTATATGCTGTTGGTGGTAATGAAGAAGCCTCTGTTGCTTCAGGAATAAATGTTTCAAGGGTTAAATATAAAGCATTTATTATAAATGGTATATTTGTAGGAATCGCTGGTGTATTATTTATGTCACGTGTAAATGCAGGTCTTCCTAATGGTGCTGTGGGATTTGAGATGACTGCTTTAACTGCAGCTATTATTGGTGGTACAAGCTTCTCAGGAGGTATTGGTTCTGCTGCAGGAACATTAGCTGGTGCTTTTATAGTTGGTTTCTTAGATAACATAATGAATTTGACAAACGTAGATTCCTATATGCAGCAAATAGTTAGAGGAGCAATAATTGCATTGGCAGTTATTTATGATATTCAATCAAAGAATCGCAGAACAAAGAGTGCTATGGGTAGAATTGAAGATAAAGATAATAAGAAGAATAATGCTGAAAAAGCATAAGAGTAGTAACATCAATTATTTGTAGAATTAAGTCAGTATTAAACAGGATACCTGTTTATAATATTAAAAGAAAAGGATGGTAAATTATGAAGAAGAAACGTTTAGGTTTAATTTCAATGCTATTAGTAATCGGTTTACTAGCTGCATGTGGTACTACAGGAACAGACACTACTGACACAGCTAAAAACACATCCGCAACTAATACTACTGGTGCTGGAGAAAAACAATATAAGGTTGCATATATTGCTCGTGCACAATCAGATTCTTTTGCTGCATGGCTTGCGAATGCTGTAAAGGAAGAAGCAAATAAATACCCTAATATTAAGCTGGATGTATTTGATGGTGAAGCAAATGATGAGAAAGAGAACTCAATGATTGAAAATGCCATTACTAACAAATATGATTTGGTTATTGTTCAGCCGAACAACGGTGAAGCTCAAAGACCTTACGTAGAAAAGGTAGTAAAAGCAGGTATATTTGCTATCACTACAAATGCCCGCATTTCTAATATTGAAGGTGCTTCTTCCGTAGATGCTAATCCATATGAACAAGCTGGTGTTAATGCACGTGCTGCAATAGAGCAAATTCCTCAGAACGCAAAAGTAGTAGTATTAAACGGTCCTTCCGGTAACTTCCATGCTGATGAAAGACGTAAGAGCTGGCAAGCAGAATTCTTTGATAAACGTAAGGATGTAAAAATAGTTGGTGAACAAATAGCAAACTGGAATAAAGACGAAGCTATGAAATACATGGAAGACTGGGTTCAGGCAAACGATAAAATAGATGCAGTTATTTCAATGAATGATAATATGGCTGCAGGTGCTATCGAAGTAGTTAAAGATAATCCAAAATACAAAAATTTATTAGTTTATGGTGTAGATGGTACTGCAGAAGCTTGTCTGTTAATTCAGGAAGGCAAAATGACTTCTACTTGTATGCAGAGTGCATATGATCTTGCAACAAAGCTATTGGATACAAGTAACAAGCTATTAACAGGAGCAGAAAAACAAATTGATACAGATATTGGTAATCCACTAGTTACTAAAGATAATGTTCAAGAATTCATAGAAATGCATAAAAAATCAGGAGCTATTAAATAGTAGATTTTGATAATAAACTCAACTTTCCATTGATACCCTATACCTATAATTCAGCTGGAAAGTTGAGTAGTTTAAAAAATTAATGTTTTTGTCATGAATAAGATGCGTGAACCACAAATTCATGCATCTTACTCTAATTTAGCGTTAAAGATATGAATTTGAATGGGAATCACTTTACATTTTACAGCAAGCCTTTTTATCAACTATTTTATTCATTTCTAACTAATTTCCCATTCTTAAGTATGTACACCTGCAATTTTCAACTAGAAAATTAGTTATATAGATTCAGATACTGCATTAAGAATTTCATAACATATTAATTGATATCAACATAACAAGAAATTAAATTTAACTGAAATTTACACTTACACAAGGAGGATGAATTATAGTGAAAAATAAAGCAGCATATATGACCGGTCTTAATAAAATGGAAATACGAGATATTGAAATGCCGAAGCTTAGAGACAAGGATGTACTGGTAAAGCTCGAATATGTAGGAATATGCGGTTCTGATGTGCATTACCTAGAGCATGGTAAAATTGGCGATTTTATCGTTGATGGCGATTTTATCCTTGGACATGAATGTGCGGGAACTGTTGTTGAATTAGGAAGCGGAGTTCAAAACCTTAAAGTAGGAGACAAGGTAGCACTGGAGCCTGGTGTAACTTGCGGACAATGTGAGTTTTGTAAAACTGGAAGATATAATTTATGTCCAGATGTTGAGTTTTTGGCAACTCCGCCATATCACGGTTCAATGATGAAGTACATTGCCTTCCCAGAAAATATGTGCTTTAAACTTCCTGATAATATAACTACAAAGGAAGGAGCTCTCGTTGAACCCTTGGCAGTAGGAATGCATGCTGCTTTGCAAGGCGGAGTTAAGCTTGGAGATTCTGTGGTAATACTTGGTGCTGGTACAATAGGCCTAGTAACTCTATTAGCTTGCAAAGCATATGGCGCTACAGATATTACAGTTGTTGATGTCATACCTAAAAGATTAGAGTATGCAAAGAAACTAGGAGCAACAACTGTTATTAATGCGGCTGAAGCTGATGCTTTAGTAGAAGTAGATAAAATGACAAACAAAAAAGGCGTAGATATAGTTATTGAAACTGCTGGTTCAGCCAGAACAATTTCCCAGACTCCGTACATGGTAAAAAACGGAGGAACTATCGTACTTGTTGGCTTGGCGCCTCAAGACATTATTGAGTTCAACTTTGCAAAAATTATGGCAAAGGAAGCCCAGATAAAGTCTGTATTCCGATATAGAAATATTTATCCTACAGCAATTAAAGCGATAGCACAAGGTATTATTAACATTACAGGAATTGTTACTCATGAGTTTGATTTTGAGGATAGTGCAAAAGCTTTTGACTATGTAATTAACAATAAGCAGGATGTAGTTAAAGCTGTAATAAAAGTAGACTAAAAATATTTTTGTTTGAAATTGCAATAAGCATTTAATTTTGATATTATTAATAAATTAAACTAATTAGTTAACTCCTTCTTTGTCAAATTATCAACAAGAAGGAGTTTTTGCATTTCTATCAAAGAGCGATACTATAAAGTTAACTCTCATTCAAAAAACTTTATCAATATAAATAAATACCATTGACATGTATGGGTAATTGTGGTATAAATAATAAAAAGAATTCATAGTTATCCGATTATAATAGTATGAATTGAGGTGGTGCTTTGAAAAATAATGATAACAAAGAAAAACTAGAAGGAGAAAACATAAAACTTCTGTTGGACTACATAAAAAAAATCAAGTATGGTTCAGTAACTGTGAATATACAAGATGGTAAAATTGTTCAAATAGAAAAAAGTGAAAAAATAAGGATTAGAAACTGACTAGACAACTAGAGGTTTTGATATTTGCTTTAAGCATATATCGAGGCCTTTTTTATATGATTCTTAAGTTTCAGAGAAATTATATTGGATTTCCAAAGTCAACAAGATTCCTCTGAAACAAAGAACTACACTGCTTATAAAAGAAATGGGTGAGAAGGCTTGTTACATAGAATACGGTTACTAGGTTTAGATTTGGACGGGACATTATTAAACAATGAGAAACAGCTATCGAAAATTAATGAAGATAGTATCAAGGAGATCATGAAAAAGGGAGTAGTTGTAGTACCAGTAACAGGACGCCCAAAGAAAGGAATTCCAGATGCTATTTTGAAACTATTTCATAGTTCATACATAATCACATCTAATGGTGCAGTAACAACTGATATAAAGCCTCAAAAAGATATTGAAGGTGTTTACTTAAGTAATCAAACAGTAATTGACATATTTACAGTAATTCAGAAAATAAATGAAAAAGTAGAATTTGAAGTTTTTGTTGATGGAATGGGATATGCTCAAAAACACCAGTTTTACATTGTCAAAGAAAAATATAGAGGAACCCCATTAGAATCCTATATTCAGAATAGCCGAAGTCCTGTAGATGATATTAATAATTTCATAGCAAGCAGGAAAGATAATATTGCAGGGATATCTATTATGACAGATTCCATTGCTATTAAGAATAAGATTCTAAATGTACTTACTGAGTTTCGTAATATTAAAACAACTTCATCTGTTCCAACAGATTTAGAAATTAATGCAGTAAACGCAGGAAAAGGGTTAGCGCTTTTAAGTTTGGCAAAAAGGTTGGGTATTCAAAAGTCAGAAATAATGGCATGTGGTGATAGCGAAAATGATATTGAAATGCTCAAAATGGTGGAGATTGGAGTTGCAATGAGTAATTCAGATGAGAGAGTAAAGGCAATAGCTGATTATATAACCTTGAGTAACGAAGAAAATGGAGTCGCATATGCGATAGACAGGTTTATAAGATGCCAACCGCCGCTAATACTCACTGAGGTCCTTCAACAAAAAATATGAAATATCATAGTTAATTTTGATGATTAGTAACAAGAAAAATAATGTGACATTTGCTTTTAATCTAATAAATTGAAAGGGTAAATAACGGTGATAGGCATGAATGAAAGCAAGGTTTTGGAAACTAGGAGACAGTTAATAAAAAACACAAGTTGGAAAGTCAACAATGCTTATGTTAATCAAATAAAAAAAGTTATTCCTATTGTAGCTGTATTAATAACATTAATTTGTCAAATCGGTATCGAAGATTCAAAACTACAAAAGAAAGCAGCAAGACCCTACTTTACATATTTTTTAATAGCAGTCCTACTGATATATGTTGTATTTTATTTGATATCATTTTTTAATAAGAAAATTAATAAACGAATTGTATACAAGGGTGGCTTTTACGCAGGAGTAATATTATTTCTAAATATATTAAATATAGTCACTCTCAAATATGCAGTTCTTCCAAAATTATTTTTTCCTTCATTAGACAGGGTGTTTGGAACCTTGGTTGAGGATAGGATATTTTTAATTGAATGTGTTGTGTATTCACTGAAACTATTATTAAAGGGCTTTTTTTGCGGAGGTATTATTGGATTTATAACAGGGATACTATTAGGCTTTAGCAAAACAGCTGGCTATTGGTTGAATCCTGTTACAAGAATACTTGGGCCAATACCAACAACTGCATGGGTACCTCTTGCATTATCAACTTTTCCAACTTCATATTCAGCAAGTGTATTTTTAATCGCATTTGCAGTATGGTTTCCAACAGCACTAATGACCAGCAGTGGTATTCAAAATACTAGTAATGCTTATTTTGAAGTATCCAGAACACTAGGGGCAAGCACTTTATATCAGGTATTTAAAATAGGAATACCAAGTGCTATGCCAAGCATTTTTCTTGGTATTTTTTATGGAACATGTTCTTCCTTTATTACACTTATGACGGCAGAAATGGTGGGAAGTTCTTGTGGAATTGGTTGGTATATAAACTGGCAGAAACAAATGATGGTATATCCAGGAGTATATGCTGGCTTGATAATTATAGCTTTGATATGTACAACAATATTAACTATATTGTTTAAGGTCAGGGATAGGGTTTTGGTATGGCAGAAAGGGGTTATCAAATGGTAGGAGAAATTGACATTAAAGAGGTGGTTCGCATATTTGAGAATCCAGATTCAAAAGGAGAAGATATTGTAGCATTAGATAAGCTGAGTTTAAAAGTCCAGCCTGGAAAGTTTGTATCGCTAATTGGTCCGTCAGGCTGTGGAAAATCCACACTTCTAAGGTTAGTTGCCGGTTTAGATATTCCAAATGAAGGAGAAATATTTCTAGATGGATATAAAATAGTCAAACCCAGTTGTGAGCGAGGCTTTGCATTTCAAGCGGCTAATTTATTTCCATGGCTCACTATTAGAGAAAACATAGCATTCGGATTACATGCTAGGAATGAATACAAGAAAAAGAAAAGCGACGTTGATGATTATATTAATTTAGTAGGGCTGGAGGGATTTGAAAAATCTTATCCTCATCAAGTGTCAGGTGGAATGTGTCAAAGAGCATCGTTGGCAAGAGCATTAGTGGGACACCCAAAAGTACTATTGCTGGATGAACCACTTGGAGCCTTAGATGCATTTACAAGAATGAATATGCAAGATGAACTGTTACGGATTTGGAAAGACCACAATATGACAATGATTATGGTTACACATGATGTCGATGAAGCAATCTACTTGTCAGACCAAGTTGTTGTAATGTCACCTAGACCAGCAAAGATAGAAAAGATAATTGATATTGATTTGTCTAGACCAAGAGCTAGAAATCAAGATGCGTTTCTGAAATATAGAACAGAAATACTTGAAATATTAAATTTTGGAGGAGAGATTAAAGATCCGGATTATTTTTTATAAGACAGATTGATTGCATAAAAAGAGTGCAAAATGGTGCTGCATTAGTGTAATCTGTTTTTTATCCAGTTCAAGCTGAGAGCATGCTTAAAATTAATAAATTTTTGATTAAGAAAGGATAATTGGTATATATGAAAAACAAATTAATTACTACAATTACTTATTTATTTACAGCTATATTATTGATAGTTGGACCACATACAATTTTCAAGGTGTGTGAGGTTATGGAAAAGCCAATGAGATGTTACTATAGCGCAAGGGCTGAAATTGGTATCGCAGTTATTTTACTAGTTATAGCTATTCTGTATTTCTTCACAAAAACAAAACGAGAAAGAGTATTAGTAAATATTGCTGTAATACCAATTGGCATTGTAGCCCTATTAATACCAAGCATTTTGATTGGTGGCTGTGGGATGAAAACAATGGCATGCCAAGCCGCAACTTTTCCTGCCATTTATGCGATTTCAGCCTTGATGATGATTTTTTCATTATTCAATATTTTTAATTTGACAAAAAGTGATAAGAGAAATTTGGTGAAGATAAATGAGGAAGAACAGAAAAATTACTATTAGGAATATTGCATTAAGTAATTTGATATATCAGCGCTTTCGTACAGTGCTTATATTTCTATTGCTAGTGGTTACTACTATTGCATTATTTCTTGGTGAATTTTTGACTGAAAGCATGTGTGAAGGAATCAAAGAGACTGGAGAAAGAATAGGTGCAGATATTATTGTTGTTCCAGATACATTTGTTTCTAGCATTGAAAATGCCTTGTTTTTAGGGAAGCCCTGTACTGTAAATTTTGATAGGAATTGGTTAGACAAAATTGGTGCAGTTGAAGGTGTAGATAAAGTAAGTTCACAGCTTTATTTAGCATCTTTAAGCTCAGATTGCTGTGACAGTCCAATGCAGCTAATTGCATTTGATTTTGATGCGGATTTTACAGTAGTACCTTGGTTGAAAAAAGATGGTATTACTTCATTACAAGATGATGAAATTATATTGGGAGCTAATATAACTAAAGAAATTGGTGATACAGTCAAGTATTTTGGAAGAGAGTTCACAGTAGTAAATGTATTAGAAGAAACGGGAATGGGCTATGACAGCAGTGCATTTATCAGTTATGAGGCAGCATTTCAAATAGCAAAGGATCCGGTATATCAAAGGGTATTACCTTTTAGAAGTGATGACAAGGTGATTTCCATGATTTTGCTAGATATTGCAGAAGGATATGAACTGTATAAGGTTAAAGAAAATATTGAAAAAAAGTATGGTGATAAGGACATAACCGTCTATTCAACAAACCAAATGCTAACAAAATTTTCTGATAGCCTTAATAATATTATTACATACGGAATTTTAATAAAGGTGCTATTTTTACTATTATCCATTACATCGCTATATGCAATATTCTCTATAACAATATACCTAAGAAGACATGAATTTGGTAGTATGCTTTCAGTTGGCGTTTCCAGAAAGAAAATTATTAAAATACTTGTTTGGGAAATGTTCTATGTAGTAGTGCTTGCAAGCATAGTTGGAATTGGAATTGTTTGCGGAATTATTTTTCCCTTTCATGCACAGCTAAAAAGTATGTTTACAATTCCTTATTTGTTACCAAGTGCAGGAATTATTGTTTCTATGAGTTTAAAGATGTTTGCTATCAATGTATTAGTATGTGCTGCTGCATCCTTTCAATTATTCTGGAAATTAAGTGAAATGGAAGCCGCAGAACTCATAAAGGAGGAAAATGGATGATACTTACCGCTGTAAATATTCGAAAGACATTTGAGAGAGCAGATAATAATACTTGTGGGATAACCGATGTGAGTATTACCATAAGACCTGCTGAATACCATTGCATTTTTGGTACCTCTGGAAGTGGGAAAAGTACTATACTTAATATTTTGGCAGGTATGTTGTCACCAACTGATGGAAATGTGTATTTAGATAATGAGGATATGTATTGTAAAAAAGAATTTGAGAGAACAAGTATGCGAATAAATACTATTGGATATATAATGCAAGGCGCAAGTCTTCTAAGCAATATTTCAGTATATGATAACATTGTATTTCCTTTAGAAATAGCAAAACAGAAAGTTAGCTACAAACAAGTTAAAAATATTATAAACAAATTGGAATTAAACGATTTAGTTGATGCGTATCCTAAAGAACTATCAGGAGGTGAATATAAAAGAGTCACAATTGCGAGGACAATTGTTAGTAACCCGCAGATAATACTTGCTGATGAACCCACAAGTAATTTAGATGAGAAAAATGCAAATATTATCAGAAATATTTTTGAAGATTTATTTTTAAATGGAACAGGAATTCTAGTTGCAACGCATGATATGAAATTTATTGAACAACAACACATTATTCATAATATAAAGAACGGAAAATTGTACTATGCGCAAAAGGTTTGTTATGGATAGAAGCCAAAATAATTTCTGGAATCAGTAATATCAAAATAAAAAAGGAGGGTCGAGTCCATGTCGGTATTTCAATGGAGTTTTGCACCAAAATATGGGGCATGGATGTAATTATGAAACTAAAAACTTTAATTAAAAAGAGTGGTTTATTGCTATTAATGTTAATGTTAGTTGGTAGTACAGTAATCGGATGTGGAAATAGCAGCGCGGATACCAGTAAGGAGGCTGATAGCGATGTGGCAGTGAAGATAGGGTTTGCAAAGGGTTCCCTATGTTTAGCCCCAACTCATCTTGCTTATTTGAATGGGTATTATGAAGAAGAATTTAAAGCAGCAGGTGTTTCTTGGAAAATGGAAGAGGTTGATTTATCTCAGGCAGCTGAATTATTAGCTGCTGGTAAAATAAATGCTTGTGTCGGTTTGACAGCAAGCTTAATTCAGCCTATTGATAATGGACTAGATATTACATTTACTACTGGATTACATACAGGATGTACAAAATATTATGTAGCAGCCAATTCCGCAATTAATTCAGTTGTTGATTTAAAAGGTAAAAAAATTGGTGTTCCAGGTCTATCTGATTCTTCTACAATGAATATCAAAAGAAAACTGAATGACTTGGGAATTGGGGTTACAACCGAAAATATGGAAGTGACTTTAGTTCCATATGCTTTGACAGATTTACCATTAGCATTATCAAATGGGGCGGTAGATGCAGTAGCACTTCATGATCCTGTAGCATATAAGGCAGAGGAAGAATACGGCTTCAAGAAGATTTTAGATACTGGTACAGATGAGAAATTTATAGGAGAGTATTGCTGTGAGTCCTATGTTACGACAGAATTGGCAACTAATAATCCGAAGGCAGCAGCGGCGTATACTCGAGCGATGCAGAAAGCAGCTGCATTTATACAGGCTAGTCCAAAAGAAGCAGCAAAAATTCAGATAGATAGCGGATATTGCTCTGGAGAATTGGAAACAAATGCTAAATTACTGAACTCATATAACTATTCACCATCAGTCAGCGCTGGTCTAAAAACATTTAAAGATGCTGCAGTGGAATTAAAAACTATTGGCGATTTAAAGCAAGATACTGATGTGGAAGCATTTTCGTCAGCTCATTTTACAAAATTTGAGGATGTTCCGGATAGTATTAGTTATGATACTGCAACAAAACAATTTTCAAAGGTCAAGTAACTCGTGTATCTAAGGTATACTATAAAAACATTTTGTTATTTGTTAGTAATTTATGAGGAGTACATTGATTCGTATGCTAATAATTAGAAAAGGAAATATAAATGATATTGATGCTATTGCAGACATCGAAATGAAATGTTTTCCAGCAGCAGAGGCAGCATCAAAAAGTGTTATAGAGAGTAGAATGAACGCGTTTCCAAGTCATTTTTATGTAGCACAAATTGATGGTGAAGTTATCGGTTTTGTCAATGGTTTAGTTAGCAATGAAAAAACAATCAGTGATGATATGTTTGAGAATGCTTCTTTTCACAATGAAAAAGGAAAATATCAAATGATATTTGGTCTAGATGTATTGATGGAGTATAGAAGGAAAGGAATAGCCCACCGACTTATACAGGCAATGATAAATTCTGCAAAAGCTGAAGGAAGAACAGGCATCGTTCTTACATGCAAATATGAATTGATAACCTTTTATGAAAAGATGGGTTTTAAAAAAAAGGGGGCTTCAAAATCAATTCATGGAGGAGCTGTTTGGTATGACATGGAGTTGATTCTGTAATGTAAGAATTTTATTGACAAAAGTCAATTACTATCGGTAAAGCCGTTAATACTAAACTGCGTTCAAAGCCTGATTCGCGTAAAGGCAAAGGCTTTGAACCGTAATTGACTTTGGAAGTGATGGATGCAAATTAGTATAAAATAGAAAAGGAGTTGCCGAGTCCATGCCATTTATGTCAAGGAAATGCACATTTCCTTGATGTTCTTGTGCGAAATGTTGGGCATGGGTATATTTATGTCAAATACAAATAATTATGAAAACTTAAAACAATCTCATCCGTGTTTTGGTGGACACAAAAATAATAAAGGTAGAATTCATCTTCCAGTTAGCCCAGGATGTAATATACAATGTAAGTTTTGTGACAGAAAGATTAATGATGATGAACAACGACCTGGGGTTACTTCAAAAGTAATTACTCCGGCGGAAGCACTTGGTGTAATTAAAAGAGCATTAGAATTATGTCCCGAGATTACAGTTGTAGGTATAGCAGGTCCAGGTGATACACTTGCTACTGATAATGCATTAGAAACATTTAGGCTAATAAAAGAACACTATCCGAAGCTTCTTAAATGTATGAGTACAAATGGTCTTTTGCTTTATAAGAGAGCAGACGAGATTATTGAAGTTGGAATTGATTCTCTTACTGTAACTGTGAATGCAGTTGATCCAGAGATAGAGGCTAAGCTTAACTCAGCTATAATATATAATGGCAAGAAGTATATGGGGGTAGAAGCGGCAAAAATTCTGATAGAGAATCAGTTAAAGGGTATTGAAAAAGTAGCTCAAGCCGGAATTACTATTAAGGTGAACAGCGTATTAGTACCAGGAATTAACGAAGAACATATTGAAGATATCGCAAAGGTAGTAAGTAAAGCAGGTGCTTCTATCTATAATATTATTCCTCTCATTCCACAATATGAATTAGCAGATAGTCCTGCTCCAACATGTGCACAAATTGATGCTGTAAGAACGAAAGCAGGTCAGTACACAGATGTGTTCAGACATTGCCAGAGATGCAGAGCTGATGCGATAGGCATACCAGGTGAAAGTGATTTTGGAGATCAGATATATCAAAAAAGAATATCTCATAAAGATACTTTCTCCCATGGATGATTTGGAAAAAATGAGTAGACGTTTTTTAGTCGGAATGGAGGAAATATGTCATATAAGATAGCAGTAGCATCTACTGATGGTAAAGTAGTAAATCAACATTTTGGAAGAGCAGATCAATTTTATATTATTGAGGTAGATGATAAAGGTAAGTTTGAAGCCATTGAGCTACGGAAACTGCCACCCGTTTGCCAAGGTGGAAATCATGATGAGGATGCAATGCAGATAAATGTAAAATTATTATCTGATTGTGAGTTTGTTTTGGTAAGCAGAATTGGTCAGAGCGCAGAAAATGTCTTGGAACAGCAAGGAATTAGCGCATATGTTATACCTGACATTATTGAAAATGCGGTAATTAAATTGATTACATATGTAAAAATAGATAAAATGATAAACGATATTGCAAGATAAAAGGAAACAACAATTCATATAAACCATATTGACAAACTATGAATTAAATAGTATTATTTCAATAACGTAATTAATAGGCTAATTAAATAATTTAATACTATGAAAACTGACTAGATAACTAGAGGTTTTAGAAAAGGATTATATTTTCTGAAACCTCTTTTTGTATAAAGATAAACTATAGAAAAAGAGTTGTCAGTTTTAGTTATCCAAAAATAAACAAATTATTGAGAGGGTACATGATTAGCAAGCTAGGTAATATCTAATAACGGAAAGGAGAAAAACCGTGAAAAAGAAAATAAAACAAATTGCAATTTATGGAAAAGGAGGCATAGGAAAATCAACTACTACATCAAACATAAGTGCAGCATTGTCAGAAATGGGATTAAAGGTTATGCAGTTTGGTTGTGACCCTAAAAGTGATTCCACTAATACATTAAGAGATGGTAAATACATTCCAACTGTTTTAGATACGTTAAGAGAAAAAAGAATTGTAAAAGCCCATGATGTGATATTTCAAGGCTTCAATAGTATTTACTGCGTTGAAGCAGGTGGGCCAGCTCCTGGTGTAGGATGTGCAGGAAGAGGGATTATTACAGCAGTTGAATTATTTAAACAACAAAAGGTTTTTGAAGAACTGGATTTAGATGTGGTTATTTATGATGTACTTGGTGATGTGGTGTGTGGTGGATTTGCAGTGCCTATCCGTGAAGGGATAGCTGAACATGTCTTCACTGTTTCATCATCAGACTTTATGTCTATTTATGCTTCAAATAATCTTTTTAAGGGAATCAGTAAATACTCAAGTACAGGTGGAGCGTTATTGGGTGGTGTAATTGCCAACTCTATGGGAAGTCCTTTCTCAAGGGAAATCATCGATGATTTTGCTAAAAAAACTCAAACACAGATAATTGAATATATTCCTCGTTCGGTTACAGTAACTCAGAGTGAGTTGCAAGGGAAGACAACTATTGAGGCGGCACCAAATTCAAAACAGGCAGAAGTCTATCGCTCTCTTGCAGCTAAAATAGCAGGCCATGAAGAGTCTAAAACGCCTGCTCCACTTGGTACAACAGAATTAAGACAGTGGGCAGCAAAATGGGGAGATTATCTTTTAAATGTTGAACAGGGAAATATTACATCTATTGGGGCATCAATATAATTAAAAGGAGAGTATGGATATGTCTAAAATAGCAGAAAGTCTTGTTGATTTGATAGGAAAAACACCACTGTTAAAATTAAATAAGTATTCGCAGAACAAAAACCTTTCGGGACATTTAATTACTAAATTAGAGTATTTTAATCCACTTGGTAGTGTAAAAGACAGAATAGCATATGCAATGATTTCGGATGCAGAAAAAAAAGGATTAATAAATGAGGAGTCTACAATTATTGAACCTACAAGTGGAAACACAGGAATTGGTCTCGCATTTGTAGCAGCAGCCAAGGGATACAAGATTATTCTGGTAATGCCAGATACTATGAGTGCAGAAAGAAGAAGGTTACTTAGTGCATTAGGAGCTGAATTGGTATTAACTGCTGGTGAACAGGGAATGAAAGGTGCTATCAGAAAAGCAGAAGAATTGAATTCACAAATTGACAATTCATTTATTCCACAGCAATTTGATAATCCAGTAAATCCGCAGATTCATAGGGAGACAACAGCACTGGAAATAATTGAAGATACTGATGGAAAGGTTGATATATTTGTTGCAGGAGTTGGAACAGGAGGAACAGTAACCGGAGTTGGTGAAGAACTCAAAAAATATAATCCAGATATAAGAATTGTTGCAGTTGAACCGTATGATTCCTCTGTTCTATCGGGTGAAGCCCCTGGGCCTCATCCTATACAGGGAATTGGAGCAGGTTTTGTTCCTAACATATTTAATAGAAAAATCGCAGATGAAATATACAGAGTAAAGAACAAAGAAGCAATTGAAACTTCCAAGGAGGTTGCTAGAAAAGAGGGCCTTTTGGTTGGAATATCTTCTGGTGCTGCATTATTTGCTGCTACTCAGATTGCTAAAAGGAAAGAAAATACAGGGAAAAACATTGTTGTTTTATTGCCCGATACAGGAGAACGGTATTTATCAACTAAATTATTTAATTAATTGATATTTGGAAAGGAGTACTTGCATGTCACATATAGAAAGGCCAAGATTTTCATGTATGCTAGGTGGTGTTTTAGCAACCCTCAGTGCTTTACCTAAAACTGTTCCAATAATACATGGAGCACAAGGTTGCGGTGGCAGTTTGGCAAATACATATTCCCTAGGAGGTTACTTGGGAGTCGGCTATTGTGGAGGCTTTGGAGTACCTAGCTCTAATATAGGAGAGTCAGAAATAATTTTTGGTGGCGCAGACAGGTTAACTAGAGAAATCAATAGTACTTTTGAAGTAATGGATGGGGATTTGTACGTGTTAACAACTACTTGTATGACAGATATTATCGGTGATGATGTCAAAGGTGTGTTAAGTGAAATTGGTGAAAAAGATAAACCAATTTTGTTTATTGATACAGGGGGATTTCAGGGTAATTCATATTATGGGTATTCAAAACTAATTGAAGTACTTTTTGAACAATATATACCTATAAAAGAAAAAAAGAAAAAGAATTTAGTAAATATACTTGGCTTAGTTCCAGGATACGATCCATTCTTCAGGGGAGATTTAGAGGAGATTCAAAGAATACTTGCACTTGTGGGTGTAGAAGCCAATACTTTTTTCACTCATGACCAGACTCAAGAAAATATCCTTAGTGCAGGAGAAGCTTCTTTAAATATTGTACTTTCAAGATTATATGGAACAGAGGCTGTTAAAGTAGTGAAAGAATCCCACGACATTGATTATTTAATTACAGATTTGCCAATAGGGAATCAGGCAACTATTGATTTTGTTAATCTAGTGGCTGAAAAGTTGCAGCTTGACAAGGATAAAGTTAAAGATTTATTGGAAAAAGAAACAAGCAGCTATTATAAATATGTTGATAGGGCAACAGATGTAATTGCAGATACAGATTTTCAAAACTATGCAGTTATAGTTGCTAACGGAACTGAGGCACTTCCATATGCAAAATTCTTGGATAATGAAATTGGCTGGATTCCAGGTTACATATTCATAACAGATGAATTGACTGAAGACCAGAAAGCTACTATTGCAGAGGCGTTTAATGAAATAGAGTTTTCAGAAAGACCTGAGCTAGTATTTGAAACAGATACGTACCGAATTCAGCAGTATATAGAACAAAACAATCCCCAGTTCAAATCAGATACATATTATGAAACCTTTTCACCAGCATTTGTTTTGGGAAGTACAATTGATAGAAAATTGGCAACAGTACTAAATGGCAATTTATTGTCTATTAGTTTTCCTATTATAAACAGAATAGTTATAACAAAAGGTTACGCAGGATTCAATGGCGGGTTAAATCTGATAGAAGATTTAATCAACGCACAAATTTCAGGGAGGTGATAATTTGATTTTTGATGTGAACTTTGATACGAAATTTCCAGAAAGTAGAGAGATAAGCCGACGTACTGGCTATGCCTATGGTGGCTGTACCAGTAATTTGACAAATTGTGCCGAAAAGGGATGTTTACAGAACTGTGATAGAGATTTTTCACAAGCTTCTTTTTGTCAAATGACTGTATCCACATTGATTTCCTTTTCTGTTAAAGAGTCAGTAGTTATAATGCATGGACCTGTAGGGTGTGGTTCACAAAGTCATATTATAGATTTTAGTGTAAAGGCCTATGGCGCAGCCCGTGGTGTAAAGATGGATGGAGCAAGATGGTTCAGCACAAATCTTACAGAGGCAGATGTAATTTCAGGTGGAGAAGAAAAATTAAAAGCAACTATTTTGGACGCTGACAAACAATTTAGACCAACAGCAATTTTTATTCTAACATCATGTACACCTTCAATTATAGGTGATGATATTGATGAAGTGGTGAATCAGCTACAGAGTGATGTGGCAGCAACATTGGTGCCATTACATTGTCCTGGCTTTAAAGCAAGAGTATTCTCCTCTGCATATGATGTTGTTTACCATGGTATTTTACAGAAATTTAAATTTGAGCCTATTCCATATGTAGATTTCTATCCCTTTGATAAGTCGGATAAGGATTATGAGCTTAAAGTCCAACAATATAACTACAAAAAGAGCAGAACAGTAAATTTATATAATGCATGGTCAATAGGACCTTCTGATGAAGCAGAAATAAAACGATTACTTGAAGCAATTGGATTGAATGTGCAGATTTTTGTGGAATTTAAGGAACCAGATGAATGGAGACATATCACAGAGGCAGCATTAAACGTAAGTTTCTGTCATGTCCATGATGTATATTTCCTAGAATTTTTAAAACAAAAATTTAATATGCCGTATATTTTGCCAAGTATCCCAGTCGGACTTGGTCCAACTGCTAAATTTATTCTGGAAATAGCAGAATTCTTTGGTCTAGAAGAACAGGCAAAAAAAATTATAACAAAGGAAGAAGCTAAAATACAGGTTGCATTAGAGCCAATAAAGGAGAGAGTAAAGGGTAAAAGAGTTCTCATAAGCGGAGGATATTTAAGGATTGGCTCTACTGGCTTATTGGCAAAGGAAATAGGTATGGAGGTGGTCGGTTTTAGAAACTTTAACTATGATTCCTTTGGAAACGAACTATTTAATGAAATAGAAGAAAAGATTGGCAATGTTTCTAATAGCATTTCTACACAGCCTTCAGAATTGATTAATGTACTAAAAAAACTAAAGCCTGATATAGCTATATCTCATCCTGGTGTAGGGGTGTGGGTTACTAAGGCAGGAATACCTTCAATTACATTATTTGCACAAAGATTTGCATTCTTTGGATACAGAGGTGCTTATGATTTGGCCAGAAGAATCGCACGAACAGTTTCTAACCCCAATTATTCAAAAAATCTGGGTAGAAATGTAAATCTTCCTTTTAGAGAAGAATGGTATGAAAAAGATCCATATCACTATATTGTTGATAATAATCAAAAGGATGAATAATGCAGAGCTTAACTATAAGGGGCATATTGCGATGTCAAGGCTAACTATATGTAAGTCAATACATTTGCATTATACAAGGAGTTTATATGAAAAGACATTTTAAAAGACTAATATCTATCATATTAATGTTGGCAATTGCTTTAAGCATATCTGCTTGTGGAGGAAAGAACGAAAAAAAAGTTAGCACCACCTCGCTGGAAAATGTAGGAACACTAAAGGTAGCATGGTTTCCCGCAACAATAAAGGCTGCGTTAACGAGTACAGCATATAGCCTTGGTTATTTTGAGGAAGAAGGTGTGACTGTTGAGTGTGAAACCTTGCAAAATGCTGCTGATGCAATTACTGCTGTGAAACTTGGAAAAGTTGATATCTCGCCTGTTGGAATTACACAACAACTACAGTTTATTTCTGAAGGTTCCGATTTGGTTATTTTTGGAGGCTCAGCACAGGAAGGGGGTGCCGTTGTTACAAAGCCGGAAAATGCACAAAAATTCTCTGATTTAAAAAATTGGAATGGCGCTAATTGGGCAACAGGAAGGTCCTTTACAGGTGATTTTGTAATTAGAAACCAACTCCGCAAATATGGTATTATCCCCGGAGAGGATATCAAAATGAGTGATCTTGCCGATAATACTCCAATTATACAAGCGGTTGCAAAAGGGACTGCTGATGTAGGCTATATAACATCAGATGGTGTTGCAATTGCAAAATCGATGGGGTTATCAGTTGGAATTAGAGTTGGAGACTTATCGCCTTATTATCCATGCTGCCGACAAACTGCCAATGGGGAAGCTATTAAAAAAAAGAAAGCAGCTTTTGTTGCGTATCAAAGAGCACTAATTCGTGCATATAAAGTCATTCAAAGTGATCATGAAAAAGCTATTGAAGTCATGGAAGAATTAACGGGACAAAGCCGTGAATATGTAGAATCAGGACTTTATGGAAAATATGCTTCAAGATATAATCCCTCTCCTGCAACAAAAAAAGTTTCTGAGTTTTACGGATATTTAAAACAAGAAGGTGTCGTAAAAAGTGAAAGTATTAAGATCCAAGACCATATTGATGTTAGTATCTTCAAGGAAGCCTTAGAAGATATTCTGAATAGATATCCGAATGACAAAGATTATTTGGCTTTAAAGGCATTCTCAGATGAAAATGATTAATTAAAATTCCCAGGAAGGAGGAGGCATATTGAGTAAGGTTGAAATAAATAATGTTTCGCTGGAATATAAAGATTCAGGTAAGTCATACTTAGCCTTAGATAATATAAACTTAAAAATTGAAGAGGGAGAATTTGTCTGTATTATCGGTTCATCAGGCTGTGGAAAAAGTACACTAATATCTTTGCTGGCAGGCTTGAATTTTCCGACAAAGGGTGAAGTGTTAATTGATGGAAAACGAGTCTTAGGAACTGGGACTAATAGAGGAATGGTATTTCAACATTACTCTTTGTTTCCATGGTTAAGTGCTAAAAAAAATATATCATTTGGCATAAAGCAGGCAAACTTATTAAAAGACAAGGCATTGATTGAAGAACGTGCCATTGAATTTCTTAGGATGGTGGGATTGGGGGATTATGTTGACAAGTATCCATATCAATTATCTGGAGGAATGCAGCAGCGTGTTGCTATAGCGCGGACCTTAGCGATGGATACAGAAATATTATTATTGGATGAACCCTTCGGAGCAATTGATCCTAAGAACCGCATTGCACTACAGAACTTAACAATTGAATTATGCAAAAAAAATGAAAATAGGAAAGCAGTTGTTTTTGTTACCCATGATATTGATGAAGCCATCATTTTGGCAGACCGAATTATTTTCATGGAGCCAAAGAAGATAAAAGAGCAAATTAAAATTTCATTTACACAGGGATTAACAAGAGAAGAAATTACAAGATCTAAAGAATACTCAGAAATACAGATGAGATTGATGGAGCTATTCTATTATGAAATTGGAGAGCGTATTGGAGGTGAGGAGGTAGTATTATGAGACAAAAAAGCGAGAAGAAAAGATTTGACTTATTAACAGGAGTTGTCTCTATTGTTACTTTACTCTATGCGATATTAATTTTACTTCTCTTTATACAGGGAAAAAGAGAAACTGAAAGTCCACTGCCATTTATTATTGTAGTAACAGCTACATGGTTATATTATGTATACCAGCTAGCATGTTTTAGTGAAAAGAAACATGTTAAAGACATTACATACGCTATCTTCACACTTCTTATTATTTGGGAATTGGTAACCAGAATATTTGATTTGGTACCCAAAGTGCTATTTCCTTCACCGGAGGATGTATTTCATGTATTTATTAATGAATATCAATTAATGCTGTCAGGTTTAGTTAGCTCGTTATATTTACTAGTTGTTGGGTTTACTATTGCTTTGATTTTGGGTAATGTATTAGGGCTTTTTGTTGGTTGGAACGAACGATTAAGGAAGGATTTTTATCCGGTTGCAAAAGTATTCAGTCCAATCCCTCCTATGATCTATACACCCTATTTAATAGCATTATTGCCAACATTTAAAAGTGCATCTATAGCAGTTATTGCATTTGGGTTATTTTGGCCAACTTTTATGAATATGATTATACGAGTTGGATCAATGGACAGGAGGATTATTGACTCTGCAAATGTTATGGGGGTCAGTACTTCTACTATGTTGTTAAAAGTTGTCCTCCCGTATTCAGTACCAGCAATTGTCGGAGGGTTACGAGTTCAACTGTCAACAACATTTATGGTTTTGGTTATGGCAGAAATGATTGGAGCACAATCAGGCTTGGGATTTTTTGTTAAAAAATATTCTGATTATGCGGATTACACAAGAGTAGTAGCAGGAATTATTTTTATTGGAATAGTAATAACTGCGTTAAATGGTCTGATTTCAGTTATTGAGAAGAAGGTTGTAAAATGGAAAACGGTATAGAATGTTTACTTAAAAATGTACTGCTAAATAGAACTACATTTTCCGCAGGAAGCACAGTCAGTGCATTCATTGCAGGATAGGGGCATAGTGTTTATTGTAATATCTGCAATATCTATATAGTCAATGGTAAATTCGCAAGAAGTAATAAATGTAACATAATTGGCATGGAATAAGACCTTCATAGGAACCAACTCATTTTTATCAGGATCAGTACTACTTACTGCAAAACTAGGAGAGAGGTAATAAGGAAGGCCTTTCTTATCAGTTATTTTAATTATATCAGTAGAAGACACAAGTTCTGATATATTTTTACCATCAAACACTAAAGAATTTCTATCTGCATGAATTCCAAGAGCATTAGAATTATAAGCATGTAAAACACCTATTGGGGTAATTACCTCTACTGGAGCAGCAGGTTCAAGGGTCAGTATGTTTCCATTGGCTGAAAGAGATATTCCAATTCTAGTATTAATTTCTCCCGAAGGTGTTGGTACAAGTGCAGTTTCTCCAGGAAAAAAGGATACACTCTTAACGTTTCCGTTACGATAAAAGAATATGCCGTTTATTTTTAAATTGAAGTTAGTATCTAGTAGACTAAATGAGTGTGTTTTGTATAGCTGAGCTTCATCCTCTTCGGACCAAAAGCCGCTAAGTGCTCCGTTGCGTGGAAAGATTCTTTTAACAGAACCGTCTTCATAAAAGGTAACCAGTTCAACATCTATATTGCCTAGAGAAGTAGAGACAGCAGTCTGTTCTTGCAAGTCAATGCTTTTTATGTTACCGCTAGGATAAAAGGACAGACACTTTGTAGTCTTTCTTCTTCCAGTGTTATCTTTGTAACGAGGAATTAATATGCCAATGGAAGTATTTAATTTATTTTCACACTCTAAGCGTAATGAATCAAGCAGTCCATTTTTATGGGTAGTATAACTTGAGATTTCACTTAATATTCCATATTGCGTTGTAAAATTATTCATATAATACTCCTTTTTTACCAAAGATAATTACAATTGATATTTGTCTATTACAATTGTAATTAGTATAGAAAATGTAATTGTAAAAGTCAACTAAAAATTCCGTTTGCTAGTTGACAAATAGTTAAAATGTGTATATAATACATAATCATAGTATTCCTATTAAATAACTATGAAAACTAAGAGTTTTTATGATATGCAAACTATAAATTATGGAGGATACAATGATGGGTAAGCTCAGACAGGTTGCCATATATGGAAAGGGTGGAATTGGAAAGTCCACGACAACTCAGAATTTGACTGCAGGACTTGGGGAACTAGGAAAAAAGGTAATGGTTGTAGGATGCGATCCTAAAGCGGATTCCACAAGGTTATTATTGGGTGGTTTGGCTCAGAGAACCGTACTTGATACAATAAGAGAAGAAGGCGAAGAAGTTGAGCTTAAATCCATCCTTAAAAATGGATTTGGAGGTACTAGATGTGTAGAGTCTGGCGGACCTGAACCAGGCGTTGGATGTGCTGGACGAGGTATTATCACTTCAATTGGACTATTAGAGCGTTTGGGTGCTTATACAGAAGATTTGGATTATGTGTTCTATGACGTACTTGGTGATGTTGTCTGCGGTGGATTTGCAATGCCTATTAGAGAAGGCAAGGCAAAGGAGATATACATAGTTGCAAGTGGAGAGATGATGGCATTATATGCAGCTAACAATATCGCAAAGGGTATTCAAAAATATGCAAAAAAAGGTGGTGTTCGTCTAGGCGGTATTATCTGTAACAGTCGTAACGTAGATCGAGAAATTGATTTACTTCGTGCCTTTGCAAAAGAACTGGGAACGCAGCTTATTTACTTTGTACCAAGAGACAATATTGTACAGAGAGCTGAAATAAGAAAGAAGACTGTTATTGAATACAAGTCAGACGCAGCACAAGCAGAAGAATATAGAAATCTTGCAAGAGCTATTGAAGATAATACATACTTTACAATTCCTACCCCAATGTCACAGGAGAGATTGGAAGAGATTTTAGTAGAGTATGGACTTATGGATTTAGCTGATGATTACCATATTTAATACTAATTCGCACAAAAAATATTAGTTAATATTTTTTATCATCACTAACGTGATGTTATAGCACAGCCATAAGCTCTTTAGTATTGAACAACGTTAGCACATCTTACGATGTTAGTCGCATACTGCGACTACATAAACGGTTGCTAACCGTTTATATGCAAACTAGTATAGTATAAGGCTGAAAGAAACTACTAATACATTTAAAGGAAGTGCCCAGTCTATGTCATTTCTGTTATGTAGTTATGTGTAGAATGTGGGACATGGACATTATTATGAAAAGGAGTGTTGGAATATGGCAAAAATCTATGAAAGTGTATCAGATTTAATTGGGAGAACACCATTACTTGAAGTTAAGAAGTATTCAAAGCGTAGAAATATCAATGCCAAGTTGATTGCAAAGCTAGAGTATTTTAATCCTGCTGGAAGTGTAAAGGATAGAATAGCTCTTGCAATGATTGAAGATGCGGAAGCGAAAGGTGCGTTAAAGGAAGGTTCTGTTATTATTGAACCTACTAGTGGAAATACTGGTATAGGTCTTGCAGCTATAGCAGCTGCAAAGGGGTATAGAATTATTTTAACAATGCCTGAGACTATGAGTGTGGAAAGAAGAAATCTATTAAAGGCTTATGGCGCAGAATTAGTATTAACAGAAGGTGCAAAGGGTATGAAAGGTGCAATTGCTGAGGCTGAAGAAATAGCGAAGGAAACACCAAATTCATTTATTCCAGGTCAATTTGTAAATCCATCAAATCCTGAGATTCATCGTAAAACAACAGGACCAGAAATTTGGGCAGATACTGATGGAAATGTAGATATTTTTATTGCAGGTGTTGGCACAGGCGGAACAGTTTCAGGTGTAGGTGAATATCTGAAATCACAAAATAAGAATGTCAAGATAGTAGCTGTAGAACCAGCAGCTTCTCCTGTATTATCAAAAGGTGTGTCTGGGGCACATAAGATTCAAGGTATCGGTGCTGGTTTTGTTCCAGATACCTTGAATACTGATATTTATGATGAAATAATTACAATAGAAAATGAGGAAGCGTTTGCAGCAGGAAGAGCATTTGCACAAGCAGAAGGTATTCTTGTAGGTATTTCCTCCGGTGCGGCTTTATATGCAGCAGAACTTATAGCGAAGAGGCCAGAAAATGCTGGTAAAAATATTGTTGTATTATTACCAGATACTGGTGATAGATATTTGTCTACTCCATTATTTACGGATTAAACTTAAAACTAAACAAAGTATATGAGGGGAATTTATAGTTGTGATAACTGTAAGTTCCCTTTTATAAAAACTTATTTCATACAAATAATATAGAATATATATGAATAATTAGTAGGTTATTAATAATGGGAGGTTTATATGTCAATAAAATTAGATATTTCTGATATTGGAACAAGAGAAAGCAGACTTGGTTCCATTACAGGCTATATTGGAGATTTAAAGGATTTAGCTACTCAAAGTAATTGCGGTACACTGAAGGGCTGTGCTAGATGTTTTTCACAGTCAAGCACATGTCTTTCAGGCTGTGCACTTGGTCAGTTAGCTGGAATACGCGATGTAGCAGTTATTCATCATGGACCTGCAGGTTGTTCTGTGACTGGAACACAGATTTATACAGTTACAAAGCAGGTTGCTGCAAAAAGAGGAATTGTTAATAATACTGTATATGTAGGAACTGATATGGATGAACAAGATACAATATTCGGTTCTGCTGATGCTCTAAGGAATATAGTACTTGAAACAAATAGGAGATATAAGCCTAAGGCAATATTTGTAAGTAGTTCATGTGCTACTGGAATTATAGGTGAAGATATTGATAGCATAGTTGAAGATTTGAAAGAGGAAATAGATGTACCTATTGCAGCTGTACATTGTGAAGGCTTTAAGTCACGTATTTGGGCAACAGGATTTGACATTTCAGATCACGCTGTATTGTCCAGTATTGTACAGGAACCTCAGCAAAAGAGGAGAACAATAAACTTTAAAAATTTTTATGAAAGCGCAAGAAATGAAATTATAAGCATATTTAAAAATTTTGATGTTGAACCAGTATTTTTATATGCAAATGCGACTGTTGAGGAACTTTCACATTTATCAGAAGCACTTGCAACCGTATGTATATGTGGAACCCTTGGAAACTACTTGGGAAATGGTCTGGAAGAAAAATATGGAGTGCCATATATTAGAACTATTAATCCTCTTGGTATTGCAGGATTTGAGACCTGGCTTAGGGGAATAGGTAAGGTGATCGATAAAGAAACAGAAGTTGAAAAGTACATAGAGGTTAAGAGAGAAAAGTATCTTCCTCAAATAGAAGAAGTCAAGAAAGAATTAAAGGGTCTTAGAGCAGTTCTTGCTATGGGTCCCGGATATACTTTTGAAGTATCCCGAGTTCTTCAGGAACTAGGTATAGAAGTAGTATGGGCAGCAGCCTGGCATTATGATAAAAGATATGAAAATGGAGAAGTACCGCCATCAATGAAATATCTGCTTGAAACTAATCAGAGCTTTCAAGTAAGTGTGGCTGACCAGCAGAATTTTGAAATACTTAACATCTTGAATAAATATAAGCCTGATTTGTATCTGTCACGTCACCCTGGCTCCACAGTCTGGGCTATAAAGCAGGGATATCCGGCAGTATATGTTGCAGATGAATATATGATATTTGGCTATAAGGGTACCTTGGATTTTGCACATTCTGTTTTGGATACCATTCGTAACAGAAGTTTTGAAAGAAATCTAGCTAAGAGGGTAAAACTGCCATATACAGAATGGTGGTATAAGCAGGAACCGGGGTTATTCTTAGAAGATAACCAAAATTCGTAATAGTCTAATATTTTTAGTTTAAAATCGTACAAATATATGGGGGTCAGATTAGATTATGGCAAAGACATTAGATAAGCAAAGATATAAATGCGCGATGAGTGCAATGTCGACTGTACAGGCAATTGAACGAGCAATTCCAGTGCTCCATGCGGGTCCTGGATGCGCGCAGAAGTTATCAAATTCTTCTGGAAGCAGTGGATATTTTTCACCAAATATTTTCCCGTGTACTAGTATCAATGAGAAGGATGTTGTGTTTGGAGGAGAAAAAAAGCTTCGCTCAACCATCGAAAATTCACTTAAGATCATTGATGCAGATTTATATGTAGTGCTTACAGGATGTACACCTGAAATTGTTGGTGATACTGTGGAGGATGTGGTTCAAGAGTTTGAGAATGCCGAGAAACCTGTTATATATGCATCTACAGCTGGATTTAAGGGTAACAACTATAAAGGCCACGAATGGGTTGTAAATGCAATTGTTGAGCAGTATTTAGAGCCTACAAATAAGAAAACAGAGGGTCTTGTGAACATTTGGGCAGATGTACCCTATCAGGACGAATTCTGGCTTGGAAATTTACGAGAGCTTGAAAAACTTGTTGCAGAGCTTGGACTTATTCCTAATACTATATTTGGCTACAAGAGAGGAATAGAAAACATAAAAAAGATTCCAGAAGCGCAGTTTAATTTGTTGGTATCAACGTGGGTAGGTCTTGAAAATGTAAAGCTTATGGAAGAAAAGTTCGGAACTCCTTATTTACATTATCCAACGCTTCCAATCGGTGCCTTTGAGACTAGCAAATTTCTTCGAGCAGTAGCTGAATTTGCTAGTGTTGACAAGGATAAGGTTGAAGCCTTAATTGCAGAAAAAGAAGAGTATTACTACTACTATATTGAACGTTTTGCCGATTTGTTTCTTGAGACAAGAGTTATGTCAAAGAAATTCTCAATTGTTGCCGATGCCCAGTATTCTCTTGGTATCACAAAGTTCCTTGTAAATGATTTGGGACTATTTCCTGCAAAGCAGTATATTGTAGATGATACGCCAATTGAATACAGAAAAAGCATCGAGGAATATTTTAAGGATTTAAACTATGACATTAAGGCAGAAGTTAGCTTTATTACTGATGGCTATAAAATACATAAAGAAATAGAAATTACAGATTATCATGGTTACCCTTTAATTCTTGGCGGTTATTGGGAAAAGGATATTGCAGCAAAAACAAATGCACATTTTTTAAATGTCTCTTGGCCAGTTAATGAGCGATTAGTTATGAATAGTTATTATGTAGGTTATGATGGTGGTTTGAAACTGATAGAAGACATTTATTCAGTAGTAAAGACTAGATTTAATTAGAAGTTGAGATTAAGCTGGATGACAGATTGAATAGGAGAGAATGATCCAGTGCGTATCATCTGAGTCATGTGGATGTCATTGGCGTAGCAGTCTAGCCGAAGGCTACCAAGTATGATTAATTATTATACCAATGTTAAATATTTGACTAAGCTAAGCTTTCGGATTAGTGTAAAATTCCATGAATAAACGAGTTAATACGAGAGAATGAAAGCTATCATAAGGAGGCTGTTAATATGAGCGGAATTTATAAATCAATCATAGATTTAGTTGGAAATACACCATTACTTGAGTTGCTTAATTATGAGAAACAAAATGAATTGGAGGCTGAGCTTGTAGTCAAGCTTGAATATTTTAATCCAAATCAGAGTGTAAAAGACAGAATTGCATTATCTATGATTGAGGATGCAGAGAAGAGAGGCTTACTGAAGCCGGGATATACTATAGTGGAAACAACAAGTGGTAATACCGGAATCGGTTTAGCAGCCATTGCAGCAGCGAAAGGTTATAAGTTTAAAGTGTATATACAGGACAATGTAAGCATAGAAAGATTTAAGGTTATTAAAGCCTTTGGGGGTGAGACAATAAAGCTTTCTGAAGAACCTGTTGTAGCAAAAGTACTTGAAGAAACAGGAGGAGATTTTGTTGCAGCAATAAAGGTATTGGAAAAAGAAATTTTATCAAAAGAAAAAGATATATTTTTCGTTAATCAGGTCGCCAATCCTGCAAATCCGGAAACACATAAGGCTACAACAGGTCCTGAAATATGGAGGGACACCAATGGAAAGGTGGATATTCTTGTAGCAGCAGTAGGCACAGGCGGTACTGTTTCTGGAACAGGGGCATATCTTAAAGCAAAGAATCCTAATATAAAGATAGTAGCTATTCAGCCAGGACCTAATTCACTACCTAGTGATAAAAATCCTGAGCCAGAGGAGATTACAGGTGTACATGCGTTTGAGGGCATACCAAAAGAAAGAATTCCAGCAACTATGGATTTGAATATTTATGATGAAAAATTCGAAGTAGAAACTCACCAGGCTTATGAAGCTGCCAGAGCAGTGGCAAAGTCAGATGGAATTTTAATTGGTACGTCATCAGGGGCGGTTATTTATGCTGCTACGCAGATAGCAAAAAGGCCTGAGAATAAGGAGAAACGCATTGTTGCTGTTTTAGCAGACACAGGACTTCGTTATTTGTCAACCGGTTTGTTTGAGTAACGACGAAATGGAGGTTAGGTTGTTATGTCATATAAGATTGCAATTTCTTCAAATGATGGAGTTTATGTGAATGCACATTTTGGAAGCTCTTTATTTTTTTATATTGTTGAAGTAAATGATGATGGAAGCTATATTTATAAGGAAGAACGTATTGTCCCTAACTTAAATATAGACCAAACAATAGAATACAAGATTTTATGCGGTAGTAAGGAAAACTCCTGCGAGAATAATTCGAGCTGTGGAAATAGATTTAATTCGAGTTGCGGAAATGGAAACGGAATGAGCTGTTTAAGCAATATTGGTGGTAATAGTTGTGGTGGAGGTCCTTATGATATACAGATTGAACAAAGAGTTTCTTTGATCGAGGATTGTCGGTGCTTATTATGCAAGAAAATTGGACCTAGTGCTGAAAAGCAATTAGGGAGAAAAGCTATAACAACTTTTCAGATAGATTTAAAAATAGATACCGCGCTGGTGAAAATTACAGAGTACTATTCAAAGATGGATAATCACCTCTCACTTAGAAAAGAGTAGAGTCGCCAAAATACATATACATCGTCAAACATTTTATAGGAGAAGAACGTGTCATTTTCAATGCTTGGTTAACATAATCCAACATTTAATGGTATCAAAAAACACAAATCCATCAAGGTTACATATAACGGATAAAATCCGACCTTGACAAATTTGTGTTTCTTGCTTTACTAGGTGTCAAACTAAAGGCTTTCGTTCAACAAGCTTTTCAACAGGAACCTCAGCCTTATTTTTTGTATCTAAATAAGAAACTTCAGCAGTATTGTCTTTTATATTTTCAATCCATACTGGAATACCATTATATTGTACTTCTATAACACCAAGCGATTCTATAATTCGTTTAGCACTTTCATTATCCAATTGTAACCCTCCTCATTTTTTATTAGTATCTGCAAAGGTATAGTTCTTATTCAAACAAGCAAGCATTTATCTAATATAAAAAGACATACATTTTTCACTACAAACTATGTTTAAAGATTAGGTAACCATGATGTATGAATAATGAAAAAACAAACTACAAATTAGTTAGATTTTTTTACACAAGTACAATAAATTTTATCTATAAATATTTCATGTGTTGCAGAAATACCAGAAAAATTGGGTATATATTATAAGTATATAACTATATATTGATAAAAAAGAAGAGAGGATATACTTATGGATAATAATGATAGAAAAAAAGAAGATGTCAAAGAGATCTACTTGGCTGGAGGCTGTTTTTGGGGTACAGAAAAATATTTTTCTCACGTTAAGGGAATAGTAAATACAGAAGTAGGATATGCAAATGGAAATACAGAAAATCCTACCTATGAGGATGTATGTTATAGAAAAACAGGTCATGCAGAAACAGTAAAAGTATTGTATGACCCCAATATTGTAAGCTTGGAATTTATATTAAGTCTCTACTATGATGTAATAAATCCTGTATCAATAAATCGCCAAGGAAATGATATCGGGTCTCAGTATCGTACAGGGATTTATTATACGGATATTGAGGATAAAGAGCTAATAATTGAATCTATAAAAACACTTCAGAAAAACTATGACAAACCAATTGCAATTGAGGTATTGCCTCTGCAAAATTACTATACAGCTGAAGAATATCACCAAAAATATTTAGATAAAAATCCAAATGGTTATTGCCATATAGGTCAAGACAAATTTGAGAAAGCAGAAAAGGCAGAAGATTTTAAGTTAAAATACAGTGCAAAGCCCAAAGAATTATTAAAGAAAACTCTCACTGATATTCAATATGCTGTGACACAAAACAATGCCACAGAACCACCCTTCAGCAATGAATACTTTGACAATTTCAGAAAGGGAATATATGTAGATGTAACTACCGGTGAGCCGCTTTTTACTTCAGGTGACAAATTTGATTCGGGTTGTGGGTGGCCAAGCTTTTCCAAACCAATTAGTCCTGATTTGATCCGTGAGCTTGACGATGAAACTCATAACATGCAGAGAGTAGAAGTTCGAAGTAAAACAGGTGACGCACATCTTGGTCATGTATTTAATGATGGTCCAAGAAAAATTGGGAGGTCTGAGATACTGTATAAACAGTGCATCGATTCTTTTTATTCCAGAGGAAGAAATGGAGGAAAATGGGTATGGATATTTGCTGGATTTAGTTAAATAACTGACAGTGCATAACATGTATTAATTACATTTTTGAATATCTTAAGTAGCCCACCAAATAATAAAATTATTATTGACAAAATAAAAGATTTGTATATAATTAAATTGTGCACAATTTAATTATATACAAAAGATTATGGGCTTTAGCCTGTTGAGCATAAGGTGAGTTTCTCGGCAGAGAAATGAGCCATGCGAAACAATCAACCACCCGCTATGCGGGTGCGCGACAGAAGTTATACAAAAAAATCACCTTTCCGT
>JAEZIB010000131.1 GCA_023416275.1 Bacillota bacterium
ATAATACCCACTGCCTCTTATTGACTCCATTCCCATTGTTGGATTTGCAATAAAAATGATGATATAGGCTAACGCTACAGCAACCAAGAATAGATTTTCCTTTATCTTTTTTATCATTGTCATATCATCACCCCCATTACAAGTGCAATTACAATAGCAAAAAGAAAGCTAAGACCATTTCGGACGGTGGTAAATTTTGCACCAAAGGCTTTCTTTTCAAGGGGAAATGTAACTACCCCCACCATTGTCAGTGTCGTCAGAAAAGCAACTGACGGCACCACACTAACCCCTGCATGAATCAGCGTACCTACTATGGGGAACGCAATAAAAGCAGGAACTAGCGTAATTGTGCCAAGCAATGCTCCCCCAACTGTTGCTAGCAGGACAGATTGAGTACTCAAGAATGTGGCAACTTCTGTAGGTGGGATCAGTGTTAAAATCAGTCCGATTGCAAAAATAATGGAAAGGATACTTACTACCATTCCTTTTCCCATTCCCAGCGCCATTTTAAGCGCTTGTTTCGTTTTCACCTTGTCTTTGGCAATAGATATTCCAAGAAAAATCAATGTACCGACCCATATTGCTAGTGTGAAAATATCCATGTAAGTCCTCCCTTCAAAGTCAAGTTACTTTCCTGGTGCTGGCACTTTTACGACAATTAACTCTAATGTCTCATCGTGCAAGTTTTTAACATTCATTTTAATTCCCTTAGGGATTCTCAAGACGGTTCCCATAGGATATTCATGGATTTCCTGTTCATCCAAGCCAATGGACAGCAATCCTCTAACTACCGTCATGTAGACATTGGAATTTGAGAAATGTTCGGGAAGTCCCTCACTTTTTCCGAGAATCATGTGGTTATAGTGTACATTTTCATCGGTAATCACTTTTTCAATCGTATGATTATTATTCTGTGCCATTTGATAAACTTGTTCAATCATTGATGGCTCCTCCTTTCACCTTATGGATATAGATATTATAGTGTTTCGATTGAGGTATAGATAGACACCTATGTTTCTTTTTACTATAATGTTTTTAGAAAAGGAGTGATGGTGTTATGGTAGAATTAATTAGGAATATCCCACTGTTTACGCAACTACCATTGGATAAATTGCAACCGTTAATTTCCGATAATCAATTATACTTAAAGAACTATTCAAAAGGAACAACAGTTTATAATCAAAAGGATAGCTGTGATACATTTGATATTATTATATCGGGTAGTCTTGTCGTGTACTCGCTTCTAGAAAACGGTTCGGCAATGACGATGTTTGAATTTGCACAAGGGCATATGCTGGGAGCAAATTTACTGTTTGGTGATACTCATACCTACCCGTTTACAATTTACTGTTTGTCCGATGCGCAACTTTTACATATCACCAAAAAAGCAGTATCGCATTTTTTACATGACTATCACTTTACACTGCAATTTATCGGGATGTTATCGCTTAACTCTCAAAAACTTAACCGGAAAATTACAATGGTAACACAAAAAAACCTTAGAGAAAACCTTTTAGAATACTTTAGGCAGCAATCTATACTGCAACACTCTAATAAGATCGTTTTACCAATCAGCAAAAAGCAACTTGCTGATTATCTTGGTGTGCAACGTCCATCTTTATTTCGGGAGCTGAAAAATCTTAAAGATGAGGGCATAATAGATGTTTCTAACCGAACAATTCAACTAAACCCTATTCATGATTTCACCTGATGTATTGTGGACCGACAAATGCTTTATCATGCTTAGTCGTTGTATATTATCTTAAAAGTGGCATAAAGCCTGTTAGTTTATTTACTTTTTTCTTATTTCCGTAAATAGCAATTCCAAAGTAATTATGGTCTTGCTCATTGGTAACTGCCGCCTTTTCAATATATTCACTATATACATTACAGCTTTGGGCAACATCAGAAAAATCGGCAACTATTAAGTCGGCAAATTCCAAACCGTACAGGCACTCCCGCATATCTTTCAAGGTTGTTTTATCTCCACGAAGCATTGTAACTGGAATTGTAATAATGCCTAAGTGGGATTGTCCAGAAGCATCTGTTACATCCATTCCTATCTGTTCAGTAATATATTTCCCCAATGTAATACCTAAAATGGCAGAAGTATTTGCCACAATACCAATTGGCAGCTCCGAATCAATAATCATTACACATTTCATAGCAGAATCACTCATTATTTATGCTCCTTAAGTTTTTTAGAAATTTTAAGTTCTGATATAAATAGTCCCGTTAATGTAAGTAAAATTCCAAATACCGCCATTCTGGTAATCGTTTCACTGAGTACACTAACGGAGGTGACAACAGTTATAACCGGAACCATGTAAATATAAACGCTGGTTTTTACTGCGCCCAATATTTTAACTGCTGAATTCCATGTTACAAAGCACAGGGCAGATGCCCCCAATCCCAAAAACAAGATATTGAATAGATTGATTGGTTTAAGTATTTGATCTATGTTTGGTTGGAACCCAAATATAAACAATGCGGGTATCATGAACACCAGTCCATAAAAGAAAATTCTTCGAGTTGATTGGATGGTATTGTAATGAAAACCACTGATTTTCTTTGTCAGGACAGAATAGGCTGCCCATACCACAGCAGCCAAAATAGCCAACATGTCTCCCAATGGGTTTAATTGCAAGTTACTACTTCCGTTAAAACTAATGAAAAAGATTCCAATCACTGCAACCCCAAAGCCTATCAAGAATTGTGCTCTCAATTTTTCACCGCTTAAAAACAAGTGTGCAAAAATAGCAGTAAAAAATGGCGCTATGGAAATAATGACCCCTACATTGGATGCGAAAGTATATGTCAAAGCAATATTTTCAAGCAGATAATACAGTGTGACACCACACAAACCGGCAGCTGCGAAATAAAGTTCCTGTTTTTTATTCTTGACTTTCAACCTATAAGGATAAACGACAAGTAGCACAACAAAACCAATTGTAAATCTAAAAAATAATATTTCTATTGGAGAAATGACTTGTAAAAGTACTTTTGTCGCTATAAAGGTTGTCCCCCAAATAAAAATTGTAATCATTGCAAATAAATGTCCTATAATCTCTATTTTTCTATTCATGAAAACCCTCTCTATACAAAAACTCAACTGCGAGTATCCTTGAAAATATTCATATACTGCTTTGGTGTAAGCCCTATAAACTTCTTAAAGAAGTTAGAAAAATGACTCTGGTCGGTAAAGCCTGTTTGTAAAGCTACATCTATTGGTAAAACCCCTTGTTCCAACATCTTCTTTGCTCTACCAATTCGAATCGTCTCCAAGTAACTATATGGAGAAATACCCTTTTGTTTAGTAAAGGACCGAAGAAGATAGTATTTGCTTAATCCTGTTAGCTTGCAAAGGTCCTCAAGCGTAATATTCTCCATGAAGTGATTTTCTAAGAATTCACAGATTGTCCTTGTTTCCAAACTTTGCTCTGTATTTCCTGTTGGTACTACCTGTTCTGTATACTCTTCAATGAGTTGTTCCAATAGGAAAAAGAATATTTCTTCTTTCCTAAAATCTCTTTCCTCCTCCATAATGATTTGATGTAATTCTCGAAGTACAGGAACCCATTCGCTGTGAAAAACTACTTGTGGCATGAAAGAAGGCAAATATTCTTTTCCTGTTATTTCAAAGATTGCCTTGCTCATGACCTCTGGTTGGATATTGATACAGCGATAATCCAATGTTTTACCGTCAATTTGTTCACACTGATGACTATCATGGGGATTGAATAGTAATAGATCCCCCGGTTCTATGGTGTATTCCTTATTTTTGCAAGATAAAAATCGTTGACCTTTTTCAATAAAGCCAATCACATAGTATTCATGAAAATGATTGGGGAATTTCTGCATAATCCCTTGAAAATGATAGGCTTCTATTTTTAATTCCCCATCATATTTTACCGTTCTAATCTCTTTCTTCATAAACTTTTCCTCCTCTCCTAATTATCTCATGCTTAATATGCCACAAATGGCCCTAACATTCTTGTATGATATTGCCCTGCCATTTATCAAGCAAATGGTGAAAAACACCTTCATGCACTAACTAGCAAACAGTTCTTCCCTGTTAATAGCCTTCAGAAATGTGCTGTTACTTCTTTTATGGGAACGATTTTTACTTCAATCGGCTTGTTTGACTCATTTTCTGACATATGCTTTCCTCCTTGTCTCTTTTGGGCATTAAACCTACTAACAAAAACCAATACTTTTATAGCAGGTTTCTCTTATTTTGGGTTCCTAATTTATTGCATGATAATAGGCCAGTATATTATTTATACTTTATACCAGCTAGTTAACATTGATCGTTAAGCTAGAGCGTGTGCCAAGTGCTCTTCTCTTTCATACACTATATTATTATCCTTTTTGAAAGAGGTATTGAAATGAGACTCTATAAAGTTTGTATCTACATTCCTGAGCTTATTTTTAAACATTATCCAGACCCTCAAAAGCCTCGTTCCTTTAATTTACCTCTCCTTCAACTGGCTGTATCCGAAAACCCCTCTAGTACCCGTAATATCCATTACCTAGGCAGAGAATATTATTTTGTGGCTAGTGGCAAAACTGTATCCTGGATTCAAACTAGGCCAATATATTAAACCAACTTTTTCAACCCTCCTCAATAGCCTTATTCTCTCTTTTAAATTTTATTTTCTTACCTAAATAACTTAGACTATAAATTTATAGTGACATTGTCTAAAGAGTCTCCTCTTTAAACAATGCCACTATAACCTTTGCTTTTACTTTTTACTATTAGCAGCAACCACAGCGAGGTCTTTTACAATAATCATCACAATCATACTTTTGACTACACTTATTTGCACCAATAAATAAACCAATAGCCTCTTCTAATG
>JAEZIB010000022.1 GCA_023416275.1 Bacillota bacterium
ATGCTATACCGTGATGGGGTTTATCAAAACGGAATTCTTTATCTAGTGCACTGAGAGCATTATTAGCTATTGTTTTTTCTCCTATCATAAGTGCAATTTCTTTTCTAATATCGGATAAATCTAAAAGCTTTAGCAAGTGATTTCTAGAGGTCCCTTTTCCTAAAAAAACCGTACCTCCGGAAACACCCTTTTGCTTTGCGCTTTTAACAACCTTACTACCCATACCATAGTTTACTATTAAAAATAGTAATTCAAGCTCATTATATTTATTGTCAGGAATGTTTTCCACTATTTTCAAGACCTCCTTTTACAGATTTAATTTTGTAGATAAGGCCTAGTGCTTGTAAAGTAATTAATGGAGTAAGTGCTACCATTGCGATTATACCGAATCCATCAACTAAGACATTTGCGCCCTCAATTCTGTCTGCAGCACCTTGAGCGAAAGCTAATATGAAGGTGGCTGTCATAGGTCCCGAAGCAACCCCTCCTGAGTCAAACGCAATACCTACAAATAATTTTGGTGCAAGATATGTCATTGCTATAGCTATTATATAACCTGGAAGAAGATAATGCCATAGTTGGATTTCGGGAATAATTATTCTTATCATCGAGAGAGCTACCGCAAAGCCAACACCAATGGAAAGTGCAACCAATACAACCTTTTTCTTGACATATCCACTGGTTACATCTTCAATCTGATTTGTTAAAACGTGAACAGCTGGCTCAGCCAATATAGTTAGTAAACCTAATATGAAGCCTATGATAATAACAATTGACTTGTTTTCAAATGAAGCCAATTTATAGCCTATTACACTGCCTACGTCCATAAAACCTGCATTTACACCTACCAAAAACAGTACTAATCCAATAAAAGTGTAAACAAGACCCTTTATTATTTTAATAAACGCTTTTTTATTTAACTTAAAAGATATTTTTTGGAAAACTAAAAATATAATTAGCATGGGAAGTAATGCTAAAAATATTTCTTTTGATATTATAGGTATTTCCTCAATAAAATTTGATATAACTGAATTTGACTCATGCAGCTTAAAATCTATATCACCTGTAATTTTGTCTGCTTTTGAAAGTATATTCATTAGCATAACTGTTATAATTGCTCCAGTGGATGTAATAGCTACCAAACCGAAACTATCTTTTTCAGAAGCCTTACTATCCTTCTTCAAAGCGGAAGTACCAATTGCTAATGCCAAGATAAAGGGCACTGTTAATGCGCCAGTTGTTGCGCCGGATGCGTCAAAAGAAATTGCCAAGAACTCACGGGAAGTAAATAGAGCTAAGACAAATATTATTAGATATAAAATGGTTAGCATTTTATATAAAGGGAAATTATATACTATTCTAACAAGTCCCAATGAAAGTAAAACAGCAATGCCTATAGAAACAACTACTACAATGCTGATTTTAGATATAAAACCTGACGTAACGAAATCTACTTGACTGGCCAATATATGCAAATCAGGCTCGGCAATTGAAATCAAAAATCCAAGTATTACTCCTGCTACAACTACTATCCAAACTTTATTGGTCTTAGTAAGATTTGAACCCATAAGATTTCCAATAGGAGTAATTCCTATATCTACACCAAATAAAAAAATAGATAATCCTATTACTATAAAGAATGCTCCCACAATAAATCTAATTAGGAGGGGTGTTTCAAGGGGCGTAACTATGAAATGTAGTATTAAAACTATCACTGTGATTGGAAGTACTGATGACAGGACCTCTTTTACCTTTTCGATTAATACATTCAAATACAATCCACTTCCTCTCTTTTTAATGTTTATATATAAGTTAAACAAACTTTGGCGTTTTCAAGCAAGTTCAAGCTAATAGCAATATATTATAACCTGAAGTTAAAATCGTTACCCTGGGAATAGAAATCGGATTAAAAACAAAATTATTACTTTAATGGTGTTGATTTCGCTTGCTGAGCAAAAAGTCTATAAAATCGCTTACCTCTTCTAGTTCCTTCTCATTAAGGAATTGTATTTTGAAAAGCTTGAGAGTTAACTCTGAGCTGTTTTCTGCTTCATCTGTATATCCTGCGGTCCTCATTAATTCCTCAAAATTTATATTAAGAGCATGGGATATGGCTTTTAAAACAAGGGGTGATGGGTTTTTTCGCTCTCCACTTTCTAGTCTGGATATTTCTGTATGGCTTAAATTTGCTATTTTTGCAAGCTTTCTAATGGAAAGATTTTTGAATGCTCTTTGTTCAGAAATATATTTTCCTAAAGTATTCATTGCACATCCCTTTCAATAATAGTATATCTTATTTGTTTTTATAATATCACAAGTGGAACCTAAAGGCAACAAACTTTAAAAAATGGTGACAATAAGTGGTGTTAACCCTTTTATTGACACACAAAATGCATTTTAGTATAGTAAAATAGGGTAAACTATAATAAACATAGCTGTATTTTTTATATATAGCGTATTTGGAGGTACATTAATTGATAACTAGGATTATTTTACTTATTGTTTTGGTTCTGTTGAATGCATTTTTTTCTGGAGCTGAAATTGCTTTAATTTCGCTAAATGATAAGATAATAAAAAAACAAGCAGAAGAAGGAGATAAAAAGGCAAAGCAGCTACATGCATTTTTGAGCGAGCCTGGAAAATTTTTATCTACAATTCAAATTGGAATTACTCTTGCTGGTTTTCTTGCAAGTGCTTTTGCTACAGAGAGCTTTGCAGATGATTTGGTAGCAGTAGTAATGAAATTAAATTTACCAATAGATGAATCTATAATTAGAAGTATAAGCATGATAATAATTACTATAATACTTTCATACTTTACATTGGTTTTTGGAGAGCTTATTCCTAAAAGAGTTGCAATGCAAAAGGCTGATTTCTTTTCAAAAATTGCAGTTGGACCGTTGACAGCAATTTCTAGGATAACTAGTCCCTTTGTAAAATTTCTCACTGCCTCAACAAACTTTTTTATCAAATTACTAGGAGGAAATCCTTCAGCTGAAGATGATGAAAGAATAACAGAGGAAGAAATAAGAATGATGATGGAGGTAGGAGAGGAAAAGGGTGTTATTCAGGATACAGAAAAAGAGATGATAGACAATGTATTTGAGTTTGATGACAAGCGTGTATCGGAGATAATGACCCCAAGGCCTGATATAGTTAGTGTTCGGTTGGATGCACAATTGGAATTTATTACAGAATTAATTGATGAAGAAAAATATACCAGAATACCAGTTTATAAAGAAAATATTGATAATATTATAGGAATACTTCATGTTAAAGACTTAATACAATTTATACAAAAGGACAAAAAAGAGTTTTTCTTAGAGAAAATAATCCGTACTCCATATTTTGTGCCTGAATCTAAAAAGACTGATGATTTGTTTACGGAGCTTAAAAAACACAAGGTGCAAATGGCTGTTGTAATAGATGAATATGGAAGTACAGCGGGAATTGTAACGATGGAAGATTTAGTTGAGGAAATAGTTGGAAATATATTTGATGAATATGATATTGAAGAAAAGGATTCTGAGTATGAGTATCTAGATAATAATACGTATATTTTTGATGGCTCAATAAGTCTTGATAAGGTAGAGGAAGTACTATGTGAGGACTTGCCAGACGAAAACTATGATACCTTGAGTGGCTTCATTATGGATTTGTTGGGGCGAATTCCCAAAAAAGATGAAAATCCTACAGTAGAAACTGAAAATATAGTATTTAAGGTGCTAAAGCTTGAAGGTAAACGAATAGTAAAAGTAAAGGCAGCTAAAAAATTAAATGAATAGAGGCTAGGAAATTCAAGATAGGGGGGATTGACTATAGAATCAGGTAATGAATCAAAAAAAGAAGTACAGTTACACCATAATACAAGCATCCATAAAAAAGATAAGTTAAAAAAAGTAGTTTTTAGATACTTTGCTTTATTTGTAGGTGCATTGTTGACTGCAATTGGACTAGAGGAATTTCTAATACCAAACAACATAATAGATGGAGGTGTCGTTGGTGTATCTATTATAACTAGTTATTTAACGAATCTACCATTGGGTATCTTTACAACACTTTTTAATATTCCCTTTCTTTTTATGGGATATAAAATAGCCATAGCTAATAGTGTGCTAAAACCGGAATCGTGCCGATATTCTGGGAAAAAGGCTTAGAGCTGCTGAGCAATGTGAACATATATGGATAATGTTTTTTGATTTTATTATCAATAAATATTGTATTCATTCAGTAAGCCTTTTTACAACTAGTCCAAGCAATTATTGATTTTTCATTTATTATGTTGGTAAATTAAAGACTTATATACCTTTTTGACTGGTCTAATGTGCATAGGTAGAATTATACTAAGGGAAAATACAGAGCGTAATAGTCTTGCAAAACCATTGGTTAGGGAACTGAGGGACTCGGTTAAGGAATGGTTGCTTGAGATGTTTATGTTCACCACAGGTGTTTTCTCTTTTTTTTATACAGAATTTCAGTGCAGGAGTAAATAATATTTATTTTTGTTCATTTGGAATAAATTAATAAATTTAATCAAGGTATTATAAAAATTAATAATTATATTAAAATTATTTATTATTTTTTGAAAAATAGGTTGACAATTATTAACTTTAGGAATAATATAAGTATATAAGTTAATAATATTAATTGACAACTTAAAAAAATTAAAAAACAAATAAAATTATTCAAGAAACTATATGATTTGAAATTTTAACTGGAAGGAAAAAATGAACTAAAGCTGAAGTAGTTTCCCTAAGTGTCCGTTGGGACACCTTGCGAAAGAAGAAAATTCGACTTGCACTTAAGAACTGAGCGAAGCGAATGTTCTTGAGCCGAGGTTCTTTATAGGTATTTTTATCAAATTTATGTGCCCAAAGTGGGCGTAGGAGGTTATTATGGCAAGAGAAGCAATGGGCAAATGTCCGGTTTGTGGAGGAGAAACAGAGGTATCAAAAATTACATGTAATAGTTGTGACACAGTAATTGAAGGACACTTTTCTCTGTGCAAATTCTGTAAACTTACAAATGAACAAAAGGTATTTTTGGATATTTTCATTAAGTGTAGAGGAAATATTAAAGAGGTTGAAAAAGAACTTGGTATTTCATATCCAACAGTAAAAAACAAGCTGGAGGATGTTGCATCAGCACTTGGACACAAGGGTGAGCCTGAGGCATATGTTCCTGGCAAGAACAAGGAGATTCTTGATAAGCTTAATTCGGGAGAAATTACTGTAGAAGAAGCAGTTGAACTAATGAAGTAAGAGTGAATTCTATTATGGATATTTTTAGGAGGGAATAAAGTGATGTTAATTAGTGAAGAAAGATTATTAATATTAAAAATGCTTGAAGAAAAGAAGATAACAAGTGAAGAGGCTGCAAAATTATTAGCTGCATTAGAACAGGAACCAAGACAAGAAACCACTGATAATTTTAGGAAAAATCAGAACCAAAGGCAAAACGGATTTAGCGATGAGGCAGCAAAGGTTAGAGATAGAGTAAACAATTGGAAAAAGGAATTTAAAAACAATTATAACCAAGCTGATTTTGACAATATGATTGATGATTTTGCAAATAAAGCTGAAAAAATTGGCAAGAACGTTGCTGCAACAACATTTGGAATAGTTGATAAAGTTATTGATTATGTTGGAAGCTTTGTTGATACAAATTCCTTTAACATTTTTGGAAGTCTACAAACAGTTCAAAAGAATTTTGAGGTTATTCCTTCTGAAAGCGCTACCTTTGATATTTCAGCAATTAACGGGTCTGTTGCTATCAAGAAACACCTTGACCCAAACGTAAAGATTATTGCTAGAATAAAAAGTGCAGCTCCAAATGGTGAAGGTATACTTTCGTTTGTTGATGATCCTAGTGCAATAGCACTAAAACTAAACAGTACCGCTATGAATGTCAGTGTTTCCTATGAGATTTTTATACCTGAGATTAAATTTAAATCAATTAAAATAGAAAATTCAAACGGTAAGATTTATATTGAGGATTCGCTCTCTGAGGAAATTACAGCGATCACAAAAAATGCTCACATTGAGTTGATGGGAGTTAATAGCGACAAAATAGCTGTAACCACCAAGAATGGTAGAGTTCAGATGAACTACATTATTGGTAATAAAATAGAAATAAATACTACTAATGCGGTCATTGATATAAAGCATATAAAAGTGCAGGATATTAGTGCAGTAACTATAAATGGCAGAATTGTAATAGAAAATGCTCAGAATATTGATGAAAATACCGATATGAACATGTTTTTAAAGACTTCAAACGGCGGTATCAAGGTTAATATGAATGACTTAGACGGCAGAATGTACAAAGTAAAAGCACATGCAAGTAATGGTTCTATTAATTTACTTATACCTGAGATAGTGTATCATAATGTTAACCGCAGAGGTGAAGCAGGAAGCTTTGTTGAGGCTGAAAGCAAGGATTTTGAAACAGGACTTAATAAAGTTATAATTACCGGTGAGACTATGAATGGACAAATTGAAATAGTTAAGTAATTCCAATCTGGGATTCAGAAATATATCCCCCTCTGAATCTCAGACCTCCTGATATAATTAAGTTGGCTTATTGTACGAATAGTTATAAATTCCATAATATTAAGTTTAAAAATATAAGTTATTTCCATAAATTTATTAAGGTAATAGGGTATGAAGGTTGACTGCTTTCATGCCCTATTTTAGCTTTTACGTTATAACTCAGCTGTGCTCAAACTTATCAATTTTTTGTTGCCGTTTTTTAAAATTCATAAAACCAATTAGGAGTATAAAGTAATTCATTCAATTATTTCTAACCTAAATTTCTCTTTAATAAGTTTGAATACCCATAGACTTAGTACAATCTATATTATGTGGGTGAATAGGAATCAAGTATGCAATATTTCAAGGACTGTTTTTTTATTACAATTGCACAGTAATTATGTTCATGATATAATACTTAATTGCGTATGACTTAATATTTTTACCCAATAAAAAAGTCAATTACTAGCAGTTGATAGTTTTGGTTTAAGGTTAACCGCTACACTGTGAATAACAAGTGTTTTTTTGTTGCTTTAATGGATGGTGTTAAATAGTGTTTGTTTTTGAACTGGACAGTGTAAAGCTCATTTTAACTTAGAAGCGGTTATTAACCATTTTATTTTTTAATATTATGGTATAGCAGCCTTTGGATTGTTATTGACTTTAGTAAAATAAATAACATATAGAAATGAATTAATGTGAGTATAAGAGAGTAATCTTGAGTTTGGAGGATGTTATGTTTGATAAACTGCAGGTGGCAGAGGACAGATACGAGGAAATAAGCCATAAGCTTAGCGACCCGGATGTTATTAATAATCAAGATGAATATAAAAAATTAATGAAGGAATTTGCTGACTTAGAGGAAATTGTACAAAAATTCAGAGAGTACAAGAAGATTACTAGTGATGTTGAGGAAGCAAGAGCACTTCTGGAGGAAAATCTTGAGAAGGAATTTCATGAGATGGTACAGCATGAGTTTCAAGAAGCACAAGAAAAGCTTGAGATTATAAAGAAGCAGTTAAAAATAATGCTTGTTCCAAAGGACCCTAACGATGATAAAAACGTTATTGTTGAAATCCGAGGTGGTGCCGGCGGTGAAGAAGCTGCACTATTTGCAGGCGTTCTTTTCAGAGCTTTGACAAGATATGCAGAGAGACAGTATTGGAAAACTGAGATATTGGATGAGAACCCAACTGAACTAGGTGGTTTTAAAGAAGTGGTTTTCTCTATTGAGGGTAAGGGTGCATACAGCAGACTGAAGTTTGAAAGTGGAGTACACAGAGTACAAAGAGTTCCGTCCACCGAGTCAAGCGGACGTATTCATACATCAACAATCACGGTAGCTGTTTTGCCTGAGGTTGAGGACGTTGATATTGACGTAAATCCTAGCGACCTGAGAATTGATACCTACAGAGCAAGCGGTGCTGGTGGACAGCATATAAATAAGACCAGTTCGGCTATTAGAATAACACATATACCAAGTGGACTTGTTGTTACTTGTCAGGATCAACGTTCTCAGCATAAGAATAAGGATAAGGCAATGAAGGTGCTCAGATCGAAGTTGTATGATATTGCTCAGCAGCAACAAACAACTGAATATGCTCAGGATAGAAAAAGTCAGGTTGGCAGCGGTGACAGAAGTGAAAGAATCAGAACTTACAATTATCCGCAAGGCAGAGTAACTGATCACAGAATAAATCTTACACTATACAAGCTAGATCAGGTGCTGGACGGAGATCTTGATGAGTTAATTGATGCACTTATAACTACTGAGCAGTCTGAAAAATTAGGTAGTGGCAGTGATGATGAGGATTAAAGTGTGAAGGATAAAATAAATATTTTTCAAAAGTTGGACGAATTATTAATAATCCAAAGGGGCTAGGAATAGTATTTTTATAGGACTTTCTATAAATGAGGGCTTGCCATTGGAATATATATTGAAAATAGCAATAGTTGGCTTGATATCAGGAATTACCGGAACAGGTATTGGTGGATTGATAGCCTTTTTTGTGGACAAAAATATTAGTAATAGATTGTTAAGCACTATCCTTGAATTTTCTGCAGGGCTTATGACAGCAGTTGTTTGCTTTGAGTTAATACCTGAGGCAACAAAAATAGCTGGATTAAACTTAACTATGATAGGTGTTATTTTAGGGGTACTGATAATTATATTAATAGATGATTTTGTAAAGCAAACGAGTATTGTTAAAAATTCTAGAGGAAACTCAAATTTACTTCGAGCAGGGATATTGGTTTCAATAGGATTAGCCCTTCACAATTTACCTGAAGGCTTTGCAGTGGGCTCTGGTTTTGAGGCATCGGTGTCACTTGGAATTACTCTTACAATAGTAATTGCTATACATGATATTCCAGAGGGAATTGCTATGGCATTACCTATGAAAATAGGGGGATTCTCGGCTGTGAAAGCTTTCCTGCTAACTATATTGTCAGGAGTGCCAATGGGATTGGGAGCGTTAATTGGGGCAGCTTTAGGTAATATATCACAGCAATTTGTTGCAGTATGTCTGGGATTTGCAGGTGGGGCAATGCTATATGTTATATTTGCAGAGCTAATACCTGAATCCAAAAGAATATATTTGGGCAGAATGTCATCAATGGGTAATATATTAGGAATCGTATGTGGTATAATAGTGACAATGTTAAATTGAATAAATCACGTAATAAAGTGTACTTTATACAACTCAGTTAGTAAATTATTGCCCATACTTATTGGCTTAATAAGACGAAGTTATTAAAGAACTAACAAGGTTAGAGTTGTTAACATAGCAGTTAAATTTTTTATATTGGTAGTTTGACAAACAGCGTATAGGGTGAAGTAGATTTTTTTATTGTAAGTCAAGTTAGCTATAGTTAAAGACCATTAATGTATTTCACAGTTTGAAACAAATTATATATACATTTTTGAACAATAAAGGCTTACAAACTTGTTTTTAACAATGTGGAGTCATTATAATTTACTGAAAGTTCATATAGTGGTTAATTGTTTTTAGGTTTTAGTAATTGGCTTTTAGCTTGATGATGCGGAGGCAAAAATAATATATGATTACAAAGATTATTGAAATTGATTCAGAAAATATTGATAAAAATAAACTAAATGTCGCGGCTGAAGCAATTAAAGAAGGCAAAATAGTTGCATTTCCCACAGAAACGGTATATGGACTAGGTGCAAATGCTTTAAATTCTGCTGCGGTTGAGAGAATATTTGAAGCAAAGGGGAGACCTTCAGATAACCCCCTGATAGTACATATTGCTGATAAAGAGAAGGTTTATGAGCTTACTGAAAGTATTCCCGAAAAGGCAGTTGCTTTGATGGACAAGCTTTGGCCAGGACCGCTGACATTAGTGTTTAGAAAAAGCTCAATAATTCCTTCTATAATAACAGCTGGACTTAACACGGTAGCTATTCGTATGCCTGAGCATACTGTGGCACGTGAACTCATTAGATTATCGGCTATTCCTGTAGCAGCTCCGAGCGCAAATGTATCTGGAAAGCCTAGCACAACAACTGCTCAGCATGTTTTACAGGATTTAGATGGAAAAATTGAAATGGTTGTTGATGCTGGTAGCTCACGAGTTGGGCTTGAGTCGACAGTTCTTGATATGACAGTTGAGCCTCCTATGCTTTTGAGACCAGGAGGAGTAACTCCTGAACAAATAGAGGGAATTATAGGGCATATAGAAATTGATAAGACCATCTTGGGAAGGTTAACTATAGATAACGTACCTAAGTGTCCCGGTATGAAATATAAGCATTATTCTCCTAAGGCGCATGTGACTCTTGTTAGGAGTGGAAATATCGACAAACAAGTAAAAAAAATATTTGATTTGGCAAAAAATAAAAGGGATGAGGGCAAAAAGGTTGGTGTTTGTGCTACCGACCAAACAATTAGCAGATACGAGGGATATGAAGTTATATCTATGGGTAATAGAGATAAGCCTGAGACTATTGCAACAAATTTATTTTCGATTTTGCGTGAATTTGATGACATGGGGATTGAAGTCATTTTAGCTGAAACGGTTGATGAGTGTGGTGTAGGACTGGCTATAATGAATAGGATGATAAAAGCTGCAGGCTATGATATTATTCAAGCAGATTAAATATTAAGCTGCTCAGTTCACTTGGAATTGCGGATTGATATCTACCAAAAGTGAGTTTGGAGGTTTTATGAATAATGATAAAAAAAATATAAACATTATATTTGTATGTACTGGAAATACTTGTAGAAGTTGTATGGCTGAGGGGATTTTTAGAGCTGCAGCAAGTGTAGAAGAAAAAGAAGCAGATTTTAAAGCTATATCTAGAGGGATACAGGCCCTTGATGGAGACACTGCTTCAGAACATTCGATAAATGCCCTCAAGAATTTGTGGGATATAGATATTTCTCTTCATAAGTCAAAAATGCTAAGTTTTCAGGATGTTTCGCAGGGTGACCTTTTGTTAACAATGACAAGAGGGCATAGAGATATTCTAAAGGCTAAATTTCCAGATATGAGCTTTAAAATATTTACCTTGAAGGAATACGCTTACCCCAATATTGATAAAGATAGTTATTCTCTTGATATAAGTGACCCTTATGGGTTGCAATATGCAATATATGAGAGCTGTGCAAAAGAAATATATGAATGTGTAAAAGCTGTGATAAAAAAGTTTGCATAAACATTTTATATGCTATATTTTTTTGACATGTGATAATTTATACTATAAAATAAATAAAGATGTATGAATCAGAGTTTGAGGTGTAAAATGCTGGTTTTTCCTTAAATTGAGTATACGTACAGTTAAAAAGCAGTTTATAAATTTATATAAAGTCTATTTATAAATTATTCAGCAGAGCTATTTTAAAGCATCTGTTAATATATTAAGAGCTTAGGATATTAGCATTTCATATCATTGCAAAAGTATAAAAAACAATGCAGCTATGGTTTGAAGACAGTATATTTAGAGTTTCACTAGTTACTCTAAACATAAAATTGCCTAAACTATCTATTTATTCAGAGCTGCAACAATTATAATGGGAGAGTTAATTTATACCTAAATTTAGAAAATCAAATCAAGACACTATATCTATTATTTTTGGAGGAATTATGATTGCAATAGGGAGCGACCATGCAGGGTATTTATTAAAAGCAGACATAATAAAGTTTTTAGAAGGAAAAGGACTTCAGGTTAAGGACTTTGGTACAAATACCTGTGATTCAGTTGATTATCCGGATTTTGGACAGGCAGTGGCTGAGGCAGTTAGCAGCAAAGAATGTGAAAAGGGTATTGTAATATGCGGTACAGGAATAGGTATATCCATTTCAGCTAACAAGGTTCCGGGAATAAGGGCTGCCCTTTGTACAGACAGCTATATGGCAAGAATGAGCAGACAACATAATGATGCAAACATATTGGCAATAGGTGAAAGGGTTGTAGGCCCAGGGGTTGCTTTTGATATCATTGAAACTTGGCTAAACACTGAGTTTTTAGGTGGAAGGCATGCAAACAGAGTAAATAAAATTTCAAATATTGAAAAAAAATATATTGCAAAGTGAGGAATTTAAAATGGAAAACGTATTTATATTTGATCACCCATTGATTCAGCACAAAATATCACTATTAAGGGATAAAAACACTGATACAAAGGAATTTAGGGAGCTTGTTTCTGAAATAGCAATGCTTATGGGTTATGAGGTTACAAGAAATATGCCATTAAAAGAAGTTGAAATTGAAACTCCAGTAGGAATAGCAAAAACAAATGTAATATCAGGCAAGAAGCTAGGGATAGTGCCAATTTTGAGAGCTGGTTTAGGAATGGTTGATGGTATGCTGAATTTATTGCCTATGGCAAAGGTAGGGCATATAGGTCTATATAGAGACCCCGAAACGCTGCAGCCTGTAGAATACTATTGCAAGCTTCCAGTAGACGTTGAGGAAAGAGAAATAGTTGTTCTTGACCCTATGCTTGCTACAGGTGGATCAGCATCAGCTGCTATTCAGTTTATAAAGAACAGAGGCGTAAAAAACATAAAATTGATGTGCCTTATAGCAGCAAAATCTGGTATAGAAAGGTTGCACACTGATCATCCAGATGTTTCAATATATTGTGCAGCAGTAGATGAGAAATTAAATGATCATGCATACATTATACCAGGACTAGGTGATGCAGGCGACAGATTATTTGGAACCAAATAAAAACTTGAAAATAAAGTTTGTACGAACATAGTGCGTTTACAGCCACAAACCAAGTGGTTTTATGGAGTGTTTGTAATAAAGCAGTCAACAATGTAGATTGAGGTCATGCTGAAAAATTATTAAGCACTGTGCAGAATATGCTGTATGAATTAGTTGACTAAAAACAATTGTGGGGGAACTTATGAGACCATCTTGGGATGAGTATTTTATGCAGATTGTTGAGCTGATAAAGACAAGATCCACTTGCCTTAGAAGACAAGTGGGAGCTGTTATTGTTAAGGACAAGAGAATCCTTGCAACAGGGTATAATGGTGCTCCTGTAGGCTGTGAACACTGCTCGGAAATAGGCTGCTTAAGAGAACAGCTAAATGTACCATCAGGACAGAGACATGAGCTTTGCAGAGCTATACACGCAGAGCAAAATGCAATTGTACAGGCTGCATACAGCGGAACAAGTGTAAAGGGTGCTACCCTTTATGTAACTAATCAGCCCTGTGTACTTTGTGCAAAGCTGGCAATTAATGCAGGCATAATTAGAATAGTATTTAGTGGAGAATACCCTGACGAGCTAGCAATGACGCTTCTTAAGGAAGCTGGCATAGAAGTAGTAAATTATTAAAAGCCGCTATCAAAAGTGAGAATATACAATACTCAGCAGAGGTTTTCTACAGGAAGTTTATTATTGTTTTATGCCAAATATGAGTGTGAGTTGTTATATGCCAATGCAGTATCATTTATTATGCCACTGAGATTAGGTTATTGACTCAACTAACAAGCCGAAAAGGATTTGTTAATATACTATTTATGTTAAAAATTTAATTATAACGCCTAGATTCAAAAATAAAATTTTTCGATTATAGAAAAATTCATTTTATCAGTGGCGCTTCAACGAGGTTGAAGATATACTCACCGCCTCAAAACTAAAGCGGTACCCGCCACTTATAAAAGAGGGGGACATTTTCTTCCCTCGTTATATTCAGAGGGAGTATGCTACCTCCCTCTATTTTGATGTTTACACAAATTGGCTCAAGTTTTGTGTGTTTATTAATATACAGTAGAAAATATATCTAAAAACCTCAAATGGAATATACATACTAAGTTTACGTTTTATATAGTGTGATTTTATAGGGAATTAGGTTATTATTCGCCCAAACGGGTGGGAAGTAAGTATTGAGTAATAGTTTGCGGGCTTTGCCCTAACGCCGCAAATGCGGATGTTTAAAATGTGATTACACATTTTAAATATAAATTAGTATGAGACTTTTAAAAAACAAGAAGGTGTATAAATTAAATGACCAGTGTATATGAATATTTTATTTCTTTTATTCTTGCATTCATTGTTGCATTCTCGGCAACGCCTATTGTTAAAAGTTTTGCTTTTAAAGTGGGAGCTGTAGATATTCCTAAGGATAACCGCAGAATGCACAAGCAGCCCATTCCCAGATTAGGTGGTTTGGCAATAATTACTGGATTTTTTATATCTTTGCTTTTCAGTATTATCAGTTCAAATCTTTTTCATATGGGGACTTCTATTAATTTTGACCTAAGATTTATTGGAATGGTAATTGGAAGCATGATAATTGTTGTTATGGGTGTTATTGATGATATAAAGACACTTAGTGCAAAGCTGAAATTCCCGATACAGATTATTGCAGCAGTTATAATAGCAGTAACTGGTACGAGAATTGAATTTATCACAAACCCTTTTTCAATAGTAGGACGTTCTGAATTACAACCCTGGAGTTCATATCTTATAACTATAATATGGATAGTAGGTATTACAAATGCAATAAACTTTATTGATGGGTTGGATGGATTGGCAGCAGGTGTTTCTTCAATAGCATTGATGTCCCTATTCTTTGTGTCTGTCATAAGGCCCGATCCTGACATAGGTACTGCAGTATTGGCTGCTATGCTAGCTGGAGCTACATTAGGCTTTTTGCCCTATAACTTTAATCCTGCAAAAATATTTATGGGTGATACGGGTTCTACATTTTTGGGATTTATACTTGGAACAATTTCGATTCAGGGGACATACAAGCAATATACTGCAATAGCAGTAGCGGTTCCTTTACTTGTACTTGCATTACCTCTGTTCGATACAGTTTTTGCTATATTGCGAAGAATTGCCAGCGGCAAATCACCTATGACTGCTGATAGAGGTCATTTGCATCATCGACTTATAGATGTAGGCCTTACACAAAAGCAGTCGGTTGCAGTTATATATGTGGCTAGTGCAGCATTGGGATTGTGTGCCGTTGTACTTGATTATAAAGGTCCAATTAGTGCAATAATATTAGTTATAGCAGTTGCAATATTCGTAATAGGCGGTTCAATGTATCTGACAGAGATGAATGCTAACAAAAACAAAGAGTGTCATAGCTTGCAAAACCCTTGCAGAATGGCTTTAATTGGAGGTAGAAAGTTGGAGAGACTTAAGGTAATGACAATATTCGGAACCAGGCCGGATGCGGTAAAAATGGCTCCACTTGTAAAAGAGCTTGAAAAGTGTGAAATTATTGATTCTGTAGTCTGTGTGACAGGACAGCATAGAGAAATGCTTGATCAGGTACTTAAGATATTTGAAATTACACCAGGACACGACTTAAACATAATGAAGAGCAGACAAACGTTAACAGGAATCACTACAAGAGCACTTGAGGGATTAGATGAAGTACTAGAGAAAGAAAAGCCTGATATAGTTCTGGTTCACGGAGATACAACCACCTGCTTTGTTAGTAGCCTTGCAGCTTTTTACAAACAAATTGCAATTGGGCATGTAGAAGCAGGTTTAAGAACATTTGATAAATATTCGCCATATCCTGAGGAAATGAATAGAAAGCTTACCGGTTCAATGGCAGACATTCATTTGGCTCCTACAGATACAAATAAAGCAAATCTGATACGAGAAGGAGTTGACGAGAATGCTATATATGTTACAGGCAATACGGTAAATGATGCGTTAAAAACAACAGTGAAAGATAATTATATTTTTGATTGCGAAGACCTTAGAGATATTGATTTTAATAACAAGAGAGTTATAGCTGTTACGGCTCATAGAAGAGAAAACTTAGGTGAACCACTACGAAATATATGCCGTGCTTTGGCTACATTAGTTAACAATTATGAGGATGTAGAAATAGTCTATGCAGTACATCTAAATCCGGTTGTTCAGGAAACAGCACGTGAAATTTTAGGTGATAAAGAAAGAGTTTATTTGATACCACCATTAGACGTACAGGATATGCATAATTTAATGGCAAGGTCATACATGATAATGACTGATTCAGGAGGAATTCAAGAAGAGGCTCCTACGCTTGGAAAGCCAGTGCTTGTACTTAGAAAAGAAACTGAAAGACCGGAAGCAGTTAAGGCCGGAACAGTAAGGCTTGCAGGAACTGTGGAACATGAAATTGTTGAGCATGCTACAAAGCTATTAGAGGATAAAGAGGATTATGAGAAAATGGCAAAATCCGTTAATCCTTACGGAGATGGACATGCTTCTGAAAGAATTGTACAGGCCCTATTGTTCCATTTTGGAATTACTGATGTGAAGCCGGAGGAATTTAGTGTTTAAATGAAATTAAATAATGTAAATTAATTGTTTATAACAACAAAGCTGCTATTATATTAGAATACTAATTCTAATTGTAGCAGCTTTATTTATTCTGTATCTGTAGGGATTAGGGTAACACGTTACTAAGTAACTGAATAGCAACAAATATGACTAATAAAGGTAAAATATACATAACTTTTGCTGATTGAAAATTACATGTGTTAAGACTTATCAATGAGATGTTGGATTAGATATAGGTTAGATTAACTTCAACATAATTATAAAATATTTACCAATTTCTTTTTATATGGTAAGATTATAATTGATTTACCATTAAATCAATTAAGTTACAATAGTTATAATTATCAAAAAATTGTTGAGAAATTAGACAAATTTAGCATAATTACAGACATCATGAGAAAATCAAAGATAACTGCATATCACATACAGTGAAACATTCAGAAGATTGCATATCCCAGATAGAGAAAGACAATCAAAGGTAATCATGCATAATTTCATACAATCACATATAAGCTAGCAGAAATAATATTTCAACATATCGATATGTTGAAATAATAAAGCATGGAGTTGATGGATAATGAATATTAATATTAATCCTGTTCATTGTGAAGGTTTGAATTGTTTTGAAGACATACTTGTTACATTGGCGAGCCATTATAACGTAGAATACAGACTTGCATTCTCTGGTGCATGGGGCTTTGAATTTAAACCATCGGATAGTACTGAAAATTCTTTGCTGGGAGAGAGAATTGGAAATGATGTAAGAAATATCACTAGTATGCTTTATAAATACTGTAATGTAGATGTGATACGGTTTGATTCTGAGGAGCCTTATGAGTTACTTGAAATTATTAAGATGCACTTATCACAAGAGATACCTGTTGGCATTTTCATAGATACCTTTTGGTGTCCTTGGCTTCAAGGAAGATATCAAAGAATACATGATGTACATCATTGTCTTATAATTGGAATAGATGATGATAATAATTTATTCTGTCTAGATCCAGCGTTAAATTTGAACATATCTGTTTTATTATATAATGATTTTATAAATGGATGTAAAAATTGCGTTAGATATGAATTTAATAATAAAGATGAAAAGCATGATTATTTACAAATTATAAAAGATAGTACAGAAAAGCTTAATTATAAGAAGTTTTACTATGATATAAGGGCCTTTGCTAAGGAATTTAAGGACAGCTTTGATTTTAACCTAGAGTACCAGAAGTTCAATGTAGATGTATGGTACGTACTAATAGATAGGAATTTACGATTAATAGCATCAGGAAGAACACTATATGCTGAATTTATTGAACTGGTTTCCAAAGAGCTTCCGTCTGATAAACTTTTAGAAATAAAGTATGAATTGCAGAAGGTGGCTTCAAAATGGAATAAGATAAGAGGAATTCTGACTAAGAATTATCGAAAGGGATGCTGTGATGATGTTAGGGAAAAGGTATATTATCAACTAAACGAGATATCTGATATTGAAGAAAATTTAATAAAAAGTCTTCGACAGATAGTTAATAGCAATCTACATATCAAAAAGGAAAATAATATACCTATTTTATACGACTTGAATTATTTTAAGGATACAAAAATTGTACCATTAAATTTAGCCGATAAATTGAATAATAAAGCCTTTGCTTTAACTGCTGGTGATGCTTTTAAGGCTGATTTAACTGGAATGGGGCACTTTTTTATATCTAATGGCTTAGAGCACGAGCAATCAATTCAAGTTAACAGCATGTACTTCAAATTGCCTATACTAATTACAGAAATATATGATAATATATCCTGCACAGGACAAAAAATTATTGTAGAGAAATCAATTTATCAGAGCATAATGTTTTTAGGCTGTTCTGATAATGGTGATTTTATTGATGAAGCTACTATATTTTTTGAAACTGGAGAAGAACTGAAAATTCCAATTTCATTTACAGACAGTTGGCGTTTACCAAAATTTAATGAGTCAATTGCATGGACTGGTGTAGGTGGAAAATGGACAGAGAACAGATTTGAAGTACATTCAAATAAACAGAGAATATTTGCCAGAGAAGAGGTTATCAGCAAAAAAGGAATAGTTGAAGCTATAAGATTACCGGATTGCTCTAATATACATATATTTTCAATATCATTGAGAAAGTTAATTTGAATAGGGGAGCAAAACATAGCTATCGTTACGAAAAGATAGATTTTATGTTGGAAAGTTGAGTAAATAAATTCAGCCCTAAATCTGTACTATCTTATAATAGTGTTAGATATAAGGCTGATAATTTGACTTAATATATATTTAAAATAAGGTTAATCTAGCTTAAAGAGTTTTTTATTTACTAGTTTCGTTTGTAGCACTGTTGTCATCTGTACCAGCTTCTCCTGTACTGAAGGAGTCTCTTAAAATAACTATATCAACTCTTCTGTTTTTTGCTCTATTTGCATCAGAATTGTTAGGAACTAGAGGCACAGTATCTCCATAGGCAACAGGCGATACAAGATTAGCCTTAAGGCCTACTTCATTTACTAATAATTTTAGGACATTTATTGCTCTACTACTTGATAATTCCCAGTTAGAAGGGAATTTTACACTATTTATAGGTACATTGTCTGTATGCCCTTCAATACGTATATGCTTATTTGGCATTTTGCTTAAAATAGATTTACCTATAGCAAGTATTCTTTCTTTAGCATCTTTCTCAAGTTCGGCACTACCAGATTTAAAAGCAAAGGATGCATCAATAGACATTTTAATACCTCTCTCTGTCATTTGAACACTAACATCGCCTTCCATTCCTCCAGTTTTAATTAAACCGGAAATAGCATCTTCCGCAGCTTCATACTGACTATCCTCCATGGTTGAAGGTATAACAGGTGATGGCATTGTTGCAGGAAAATTGATAAGAGAGTTTCCGGATGCACCACCTGAAACTTTAGAGGGTGGTGAACCATTACCAAAAGCTGCACCAAGAGATTGGGAAAGCTGTTGAAATTTTTGAGTATCTACCTGACTATAAGCAAATAGTATAATAAAAAGTATAAGTAATAGATTCATCAAGTCGGCATATGTTAAAAGATAACGTTCAGCGTTATCCTTTACTACTTTATTTTTTGCCATGTCTATGCTTCAACTCCTTCTTCAGCTGTAGCTTCGCCCTTCTTCTTTCCTCCATTTAATTTTTCCATGAGATTTAAGTTTAACTTTTCCTTAATAATACGTGGATTTTCACCAGCTTGTATTGACAGAAGACCTTCGATAATTATTTCATTAATCATAGTCTCACGTTCAGCTTTTACTTTTATCTTATTACCAAATGGCAACCATAAAAGGTTAGCAGTTGAAATGCCGTAAAAAGTTGCAACGAAAGCTCCTGCTATTTTTGGACCAAGACCTAATGGGTCACTAAGGTCCTTCAAAATGTTCAACATACCCATAACAGTACCACAAACACCCATTGCAGGCCATGTACCACCCATTGATTCACAAATCTTTGCTGCAGACTCATAAATTTCTTCTTGAAGAGAGGTTTCTCTGGCTAGAATATCTTTAATAACTTCTGTTTCGATACCATCAACAACTAATGCCAATCCTTTTCGTATTAAATCATTTTTATTAGTCTGCGCATCTTGCTCTAGACTAAGTAAGCCATCCTTTCTGGCTTTTTCAGAAAGATCTGCTAGTTCATTAATTATATCTATTTCGTTGTATTCTTTTTGAGTAAATATCATACTAAATGTAGATATCAGCTTCTTCCACTCTGACAAAGGAAAGGCCAAAAGGGTTGCACCAAAACCTCCACCGAATACAATCAAAAATGCAGCTGGGTTTACTAAGCCTTTCATCATAGAAAAATCAAAATGACCTTCTTCCAAATAGCCTAATATAACACCGCCAAAGCCGACAAGCAAACCAATAATACTTGTAATATCCATAAGTAACCACTCCTGAAAGTAAAAATTCTTTTGTGCAAAATAATAATAGCGATACAAAAAGCTTCATAAGCATTAAAATAACTTTTCAAATGCTATACTAGTGCTGCAATATTCGCCATATAATAAAAGTTGTTGTCGAATATCGGAATTTACTTTTATTAAAAATAATAATTAATATTGCTTTAGTAAATTCTGTGTGCTATTATTAAAAATAATTTAATGATATCCACTTTATGCCAGCTTAACATGCATATAAAAATGACCTAAATAGATATCGTAATATTAAACTGAAAACTTAACTACTTTTTGTGAAGAAAAGAGCAATAAATTTGACTATGAGTAATATTTTGAAGTTTTTTATTAAAAGAGTGTGCATTTTGTACTTCATAATAATTATAGTATGTTTTTTAAGCAAATATCAAAAAATACCTATGATATTTGCTTTGACTTTAGGCACATTTTTTTCCCTATTAAGATTTTGGTTACTTGAGTCGATGATAAAATATCTGAGTAGAAGTTCTAATAAAACATTCACAATTGTAATAAGTCTTATGATTTATGTGTTTGGTCTGATTATAGTTGGAATAACTGTTGTATTAGCTTTTAATTTTGGTGTTTATACATTTGTCGCAGCATTGATAGGATCCCTATCAATAGTTATAGTAACTATTATAAATGCCATAACAGAGGCATTGGGCATTACAAAAAATCAATTTGGAGAGAAGGTGATATAGTGGGCGAAAAACTTACTCATGCAATGGAGTCCCATACAGCTTTTGAAATCAAATTAATTGGTTTAACCATTCCTGTTTCAGATCTTGTAGTGACTATGTGGATTATAATGGCAGTAATGATTATACTTGCTATTTTTCTTACCCGTAAGCTCTCATTAGTTCCAAATAAGAAACAGAACATTGCAGAGATAATAGTAGAATTTGTAAATAATTTGGTAAAGGATGCGATTGGTCCGCACCATTGGAAGGCATTTGCACCATATATTGGTACTGTTATGCTTTTTTTGGCTTTAGCAAATACAGTTTCAATATTCAATATAATCCCAGGTGGAGAAGAGGGTTTTAAGCTAAGACCTCCCACGAGGAATATTAACGTTACTATATGCTTAGCAATAATGTCAATTTGCGTTGTGATTTATGCAGGAATAAGATTTAAGGGACCAGGCGGCTGGCTAAAGAGCTTTGTTAAGCCAACACCTGTAATGCTACCGTTTAATATTCTTGACTATTTAATAAAACCAACCTCGTTGGCATTACGTTTATTTGGTAATATATTGGGTGCTTTTATAGTAATGGAACTCATTTATATGGCATTGCCAATATTTGCACCTGCAGTAATTAGTATGTATTTTGATTTATTTGATGGAATACTTCAAGCATATGTGTTTGTATTTTTAACTTCTATATATATTTCAGAGGCAGTAGAATAAGGGGGTGAAATAATGACAGGAACAGGTATAATAGCGATAGCAGCTGCTATTGCAGCATTTACAGGAATTGGCGCCGGAATAGGTATTGGCTTGGCAACAGGTAAAGCTGTTGAAGCAATAGCTAGACAACCAGAGGCAGCAGGTTCAATTAGAACATCTCTACTTCTAGGAGCAGCTCTTGCAGAAGCAACAGCTATCTATGGTTTGGTTGTAGCATTGGTACTGGTTTTCTTAAAAATGGGTTAATGATAAATAAAACTTATAACAATTTGTTTTTAAGAAATTGCAGTATGCTTCATGGTACTTAGACATATCTGTGAAAGATATAATATTATCTTTCACAGATATGCAGTAGTAACCAGTACGGTGATAATAAAGCCTTGTATTATAAATTTGGCTTATTATATATATAATGGTTTTAGTTAAAGATAGATAAAATACGGGTAATAAAGGGGTTGTGAGAAATATGTTAGAACCTGATGGGTATACATTTGTATTTGTTGCTATAAACTTAATTCTCTTATTTTTGTTTATGAGAAAATTCCTTTTTAAACCTATTACAAACCTTATGGAAGAAAGAAAAAGCTCCATAGAACAGGGCTTAAAGGATGCGGAGAACGCAAAAATAGAAGCAGCTGAGGCTCGCAAAAAATATGATGAACAAATTAAGAACATAAAATTAGATGGTGACAAGTTATTAAATGAAGTTAAAGCAAAGGCGGCGCGCGAGTATGATGAAATAGTTGCCAATGCCAAAAAGGATGCTCTTGCAATAGTTCAAAAGGGTCATGAAGAGGTTGAACGTGAAAGAGCAGAGATGCTGAAACAGACTAAACAACAGATTGCAGTTCTTGCAATTACAGCAGCATCAAAGTTAGTTCAGGCAAATATGGATAGTGATGCTAATAAATCAATGGTAGATAAATTTATAGATGAGGCAGGTGCTATTTGATGCCACTTGTTGAAAAAAGATATGCCCAGGCTATAATGGAATTATCACAAAGTGATATAGAGGTTATTCGGCAGGAGCTTGAAGAATTTGTAGCAATTTATAACTCAGACAAAGAGTTTAGTAGCTTTATGGTTAATCCAACCATTAAAGTAGATAAAAAACAGGCTGTTATTAGAAATGTTTTTACTGATAAGCTTAGTAGAAATATGCTAAATTTTATTTTACTACTTATTTCTAAAAAACGTATAATGAACATACCAGAAATTTATGAGCAGCTTGTACGCTTGATAAATGAAAAAAGTAACGTTTTGGATATGAAGATTATTACAGCAGAGCCGCTAGATGAGCAACAACTTCTTAGGATAAAAGAAAAATTTAGAAATAAATATAATGCGGTGGCAGTTAAGTCAGAAGAATTGGTAGATGCTTCAATTATTGGCGGTATTAAGGTAATAATTGGAGATAAAGTTTTTGATGGAAGTATTAAAGGCAGAATAGAATCATTAACTGAGTTGGTTAGTATATAATAATCAGCAGACAGAGTATGGGGTGAGAAACATGAGTCTTAGACCAGATGAAATTAGCTCAATTATAAAGCAGCAGATAGAGAACTATGGTGCTGCAGTTAAAACTGATGATGTAGGATATGTCCTTCAGGCAGGAGATGGAATAGCAACTATTTACGGACTTCAGTCATGTATGTCCGGTGAGCTTTTACAGTTTGAAAATAATGTGTACGGTATGGCTCAGAATCTTGATGAGGATAGCGTAGGATGCGTTATTTTAGGTGATGACAGACAGATCAGAGAAGGTACAACTGTAAAGAGAACGGGTAAGACAGTTCAAATACCAGTTGGAAATAAAATGATAGGAAGAGTCGTTAACCCATTAGGTAAGCCAATAGATGGCAAAGGTGAAATTGACACTGATTCTTATCGTCCTGTAGAATTTCTTGCACCAGGTGTTATAGACAGAAAATGTGTAAATACACCTTTGCAGACAGGTATAATGGCAATTGATGCACTTATTCCTATCGGAAGAGGACAAAGAGAACTAATAATAGGTGACAGGCAAACAGGTAAGACTGCAATAGCAATTGATACAATAATTAATCAAAAAGGTAAAGATGTAATTTGTATTTATGTTGCTATTGGTCAAAAAGCATCAACTATTACAGGTATTGTTGATAAACTGGAAAAGTATGGAGCAATGGAATATTCAATTGTAGTGTCTTCAACAGCAAGTGATATGTCTTCAATACAGTATCTTGCACCATATGCAGGCTGTGCTATTGCTGAGGATTTCATGTACAGATATCATAAAGATGTATTGATTATTTATGATGATTTATCTAAACATGCAGTTGCATACAGAGCAATGTCCTTGCTTCTCAAGAGACCTCCTGGACGTGAAGCATATCCAGGTGACGTTTTCTATTTGCACTCTAGACTATTAGAGAGGGCAGCAAAAATTAGTGACGAGATGGGTGGGGGTTCAATTACTGCACTTCCTATAATTGAAACTTTAGCAGGAGATGTTTCTGCATATATTCCTACAAATGTAATATCAATTACTGATGGCCAGATTTATTTGGAATCTGAGTTGTTTTTTGCAGGACAAAGGCCAGCTGTTAATGTTGGACTATCAGTTTCAAGAGTTGGTGGTTCTGCACAGATAAAGGCTATGAAGAAAATTGCAGGTCCACTTAGAATTAATTTGGCACAATACAGAGAATTAGAAGCATTTGCGCAGTTTGGTTCTGACCTGGATAAGCAGACAAGAGACAAGCTGTTCCAGGGTGCAAGATTGTTTGAAACTTTGAAGCAGCCACAGTACTCAACATTGCCCGTAGAAGAACAGGTAGTGATTCTTTATAGTGCAACTAATAAATATCTGATGGATTTACCTGTTAATAAGGCTAGTAAGTTTAATAAAGAATTAGTAGAATATGTTAAGGATAAATATCCTAAAATACTTACCGACATATCAAAGACAGGAAATATTGATGATGATAGTATTAAATTATTAAAAACAGCTGTAGAGGAATTTAAAGCACAATTTGTATAAGTCTTTGCATTTAAGAGTTGAGAAAAGCTAATTTTCTCTGCAGATGTAAAAGTCTCTATGTATGGAACATTGACTTTGCAGTATGGATTGTTTGTATTCAACAAAGATAAAAGAATTTTGATATAAATTAATGTCGTTACTGTGCGACGGAAAAGGCGGGTTATCATATGGCAAATAATATGCGTGAGATTAAATCGCATATAAAAAGTATAAATCAGATGCGACAAATTACAAAAGCCATGAAGCTGATATCAACGTCAAAGCTGAAAAAGGCAAGAGCGCAGCTAGAAGTTACTCTTCCTTACTTTAATAAGGTTAAAGAAACCATTGCAGACATCCTAGAACATAGCGGAGATGTTGAAAGCAAGTTTTTTGACTTAAAGGATAAAAAAGAGGGTAAAAAGAAGGCATATATTATCTTGACTGGTGATAAGGGTCTAGCAGGTGGTTATAATAGCAATATTATCAAGCTTGCAGAGAGAACTATTGGTAAAGACAAAGATAATGCGGCCCTTCTAGTTGCTGGTATTTCAGGCAGAGCTTATTTTGTTAGAAAAAATTATAATGTCCACACTGAATTTGATTATGCAGTGCAAAATCCTACAGTGTATAGAGCTAGAGAAATAACAGATATTATACTTGATATGTACAATAAACAAGAAGTAGATGAAGTTGACATAATATATACGGAGATGGTATCTGCTATTTCGCTTCAGCCTAAGGTGTTAAAGTTATTACCTATTGAGATAAGTGCTTTGTGTGAGGATATTAAGGACATTGAAATCAAAATAGATGAAAAGGCGAAGTATGAACCATCACCAGCTGCAGTTTTAGATATTTTGATTCCTAAATATATTAAAGGAATTATGTATGGTGTATTTGTTCAGGCTTTTACAAGTGAGCAAAGTGCACGTATGACTGCAATGGATAATGCAACAACAAATGCAGATGATATGCTTCAGAAATTAAATTTATATTATAATAGGGCAAGGCAGGCTGCTATTACTCAGGAAATATCTGAAATTGTAGGCGGTGCATCAGCGTTAAAATAAGTACAAATGTGTATAATTAAATTAAGTCATAGTGTTCTTATTTTTTGTATTAAGCTGGTGTAGGCAAAAAGCCTTTTCACTTTGCTATTTTAATTGCGTGCAATGTCACGTAGATGGGAGGTAAATATGGCAGGAAGTACTGGAAAAATTGTTACAGTTATAGGACCTGTACTAGATATTAGATTTGAAGATGGAGAATTGCCAAATATATATAATGCTATTAAAATACCTATGAATCCAGAGACTATAACTGCAGAAGTAGTACAGCATCTGGGAAATAATACTGTTAGATGTGTTGCTATGTCTTCTACTGATGGTTTGGTAAGAGGAATGGATGCATTAGACACAGGAGATGCAATTAAGGTTCCTGTTGGTAAGGAAGTTTTAGGAAGAGTTTTTAATGTATTAGGTGAGCCAGTTGATAAAGGAGCGCCTGTTGAGACAGCTGATTATCTTCCAATACATAGGCCTGCGCCTTCGTTTGAAGAACAGAAGCCTTCAACAGAAATTCTTGAAACTGGAATAAAGGTTGTTGACTTACTTGCTCCATATGCAAAGGGTGGAAAGATTGGATTGTTTGGTGGAGCTGGAGTTGGTAAAACTGTTTTAATAATGGAATTGATTAGAAATGTAGCCAATGAACACGGAGGGTATTCAGTATTTACAGGTGTTGGTGAGAGAACAAGAGAAGGTAATGACTTATGGAATGAAATGACAGAGTCAGGTGTTATATCAAAGACTGCCATGGTATTTGGACAAATGAATGAGCCGCCTGGAGCAAGAATGAGGGTTGGGCTAACTGGACTTACAATGGCGGAGTATTTTAGAGATTCAATGGGACAGGACGTTCTTTTGTTTATAGATAATATATTTAGATTTATTCAAGCAGGCTCAGAGGTTTCTGCACTTTTGGGAAGAATTCCTTCGGCGGTTGGTTATCAGCCAACTCTTGCCACAGATGTTGGAGCACTTCAAGAGAGAATAGCATCTACCAAAAAAGGTTCTATAACATCAGTACAGGCAGTTTATGTACCTGCTGATGACTTGACAGACCCAGCACCTGCTACTACCTTTGCACATTTGGATGCAACTACTGTTTTGAGCAGAGATATTGTTGCGATGGGGATTTATCCAGCTGTCGACCCGCTCGAATCTACTTCAAGACTACTTGATCCTAAAGTAATTGGAGACGAGCATTATAATGTTGCCAGAAGAGTTCAAGAGGTTTTACAGAGAAATAAGGAACTTCAGGATATTATAGCTATATTAGGTATGGATGAGTTGCCAGAAGAAGACAAATTAACTGTATTTAGGGCTAGAAAAATACAAAGATACTTATCACAGCCATTCTTTGTTGCTGAACAGTTTACAGGATATAAAGGTAAATATGTACCAATCAAGGAAACTATACGTGGCTTTAAGGAAATATTAGACGGCAAAATGGATGACATTCCTGAATCAGCCTTCTATATGAAGGGTACTATTGAAGAGGTGTATGAAGCAGCAAAAGAGATAGAGGAGTAAATGTCGTATTAGGCGATAACTTCGTTTGATAGCTTACTCCATTATTTTGAAGGCACTTTACAGCTCATGGAGGTAATAAAGATATGCCCACATTTTTTTTAGAGGTATTAACACCTGAAAGAAAGTTTTTTTCTGCTGAAGCAGAGGAAGTTATATTTAGAACTGTTGATGGAGAGATGGGAGTCCTTGCAAAACATGCGCCTACAGTTGTAGCGGTAGATGTGGGACCTATCAAAATCAAAGCAGAGGGCAAATGGATAGAGGCTCTTGTTACAGAGGGGTTTGCTGAAATTATGCCTGACAAGGTAGTTATATTAACGGATACTGCTGAGTACCCAGAGGAAATAGATTTTAATAGAGCAAAGGCAGCTAAAGAACGTGCCGAGGAGAGACTGCAGAAGCAGCTTAGCCAAATAGAGTATGTACGTTCAAAAACAGCACTTGCTAGAGCTATGGCTCGTATGAAGATGACAAATCAAAAATAAAAAAGATAAAGTTTTATCAAAGAGACTGTTGCTAATTAACTCCCACAATAAATATTGTACTCAAAACCGTACAATATTTATTGTGGGAGTTGTTTTGCAAGGGGTCTTTTTTTGTTGCGTGCATAGCGAATACCAGGCCTATGTAAGGCATATCGTCCGAATGATGATATTTGATGCTGATAAGAATAACACTATGTATTTCCTCCCTCATCCAAATTAATATAAAAACTAGAGATTCATATAAAATATAAATATTTGTAACAAAAAACAGAAAAATAAAAAATATATAAAAAAATAAGTAAATAAAGGATTAACAAGTAAAAATATGTAAATAGATATAAAAATGCACTTCTTTTATAATAATAATATAGAGTAGGGGTATTAGCACTTGATTTAGGAATTTCGTATTAAGAACAATAAATTAAGTGTTGAACTTAGTCTGGGCAATGCTGGAATTAAAGGTTAGAAGTATTAACCAGATTACTCAAACAAATAATTAGGGGGAATTATTATGGAAGGTAATTCGAAAAGAGGTTCTAGGCTTAAAAAAGTATTTGTATTTCTATTAGTGATATGCATGATGCTATCACAAATGTCTCTTGCGTTTGCATGGCAGCCTGACAAGGGAGATGGTACTTTCACAAACCCAGTAATGTATGCAGACTATCCTGACCCAAGTATGATAAGGGTCGGCAATTATTTTTATTTAGCATCTTCCACGTTTGTTAATTCACCAGGTCTTGTCATTTGCAGATCAGAAGATATGGTTAACTGGGAAATCGTTGGTCATTGTATAGATAAATTGTCTGACGCTTACAACATGACCAATGGTACAACTAAATATGCTTCTGGATGCTTTGCTCCATCAATAGCATACAAGGATGGTACATTTTATGTAATTGTTAATATGAATGATGGTACAGGAGCTCGTATTTATTATTCAAAGGATGTAAGCGGTGCATGGAAATACTATAACTTGGGCGCTAGCTATTTTGATCCATGTATATTTATTGATACTGATGGAACTCCATATATTGCATATGGAGGGGCTTTTGAGAAGCAAATCAGCATGATACAGCTGAAACCTGATTTAAGCGGTACAGTTGGATCGTCAAGAGCAATTTGTACTTATGGTAATATTGAAGGAGCACATTTAACAAAGGTAAATGGAAAATACTATTTATTTAATGCTGTTCCAGCACGTAGTTTAGTATGCTCTCGTGCCTCAAGCGTTTGGGGACCTTATGGTGAAACTATTACATTGTGTACAGCAGGAAAAGGTGGACACCAAGGCGGTATAGTTGATTTGCCAGATGGTAGCTACTGGGGATATCTTCATCAGGATGACGGCGCACCGGGTCGTATGACCAGAATATGTCCTATTACTTGGCAGAATGGCTGGCCTATGTTCGGCAGAGAGGGTCATATAGGTCAAGTAGAAAGCTCTTATACAAAGCCTATTAAAGGTAAGGATATCAAGATGCCGCAAGCATCGGATGAATTTAATGGAGGTTCTTTAGGGCTTCAATGGATGTGGAATCATAATCCTGATAATACAAAATGGTCTTTAACAGGATCAACTCTTAGACTAAAGCCTACTACTGCATCTGATTTCTGGAAGGCAAGAAATAGCTTAACTCAAAAAGGTCAAGGTTTGGTTAGCACTGGTACAATCAAGATAGACTGCAGCAAAATGCAGCCTAGTGATATCGGCGGATTAGGTATGCTGGGAGATCCTAGAGGTTATATTGCTGTAACAGGAAGCCCAAGGAAAATAATAATGACTGAAGAAGAAGTAGTTAAAGGTACGGCTACAAATATAACATCAGATATTTTATATTTAAGAATACAAATGGATATGAGTACTAAAAAAGCAACATTCTACTGGAAAGATGACACTAGAAATTGGCAGCAGCTTGGAACAGCTATAACAATGGGCTTTGATTGGCAGTACGGTACTTTCCAAGGAGAACAGTATGCTATTATGAACTTCAGTCCTTCTGCAAGTACAGGATATATGGATGTTGATTGGTTCAGATTGAATGATGAGCCAGGTCCTGATGCACCAGCACCAGAGCCTATATCAGCTTTTACACAGATTGAAGCAGAAAAATATTATACACAGTCTGGAACACAAACTGAAGATAATACTACTGGTGGTGGACAGAATGTAGGTTACATAGAAAACGGAGATTATCTTGTATTTAAAAATGTAGATTTCGGTACTGGTGCTACAGGTTTCCAGGCTAGTGCAGCTAGTGCTACAGAAGGCGGAAATATAGAACTACGTCTGGATAGCTTGACAGGAACATTAATAGGAACTTGCAAAGTTCCAGGCACAGGTGGATGGCAAACTTGGGCTGATGCAAAATGTAGTGTTAGCGGAGCAAGTGGTAAACATGACTTGTACGTTAAATTTACTGGAGATAGTGGATACTTAATGAATTTAGATTGGTTTAAGTTTGGTGCAGATGTCATTTCTACAGATAAATTGGGTGATGTAAATGCTGATAAATCAATAGATTCATTAGATCTAGTGCTGATTAAAAAGCATCTTCTAGGGGCTGAAACAATTGAAAATACTAGCTTGGCTGACTTAGATGCCAGTGGAACTGTTGACGCAATTGATTTTGCATTAATGAAGCAATATCTACTGGGAATTATAACAACTTTTCCAGGTGAAAAGTAGAGTGAGAATATATTAAACAGAAAGCCAATAGGTAGCTGGTTATTTAGACTGAAAATGTTATAACGATACGCATATATTTAATAGATACATATAATTTAGGGCGGAATGTTTTTGTGACGGCAATGGAATCTGCAATTATCTAGAAATATCCGCTTAGAAAAGTAACTGAACTACCAATTGAAATTAGTAATAGGTCAACTAGAAACATAACTAAATAATATTTTTTGGAGGTATGAAAATGTTTAATAAAAAAAGAGGCATGAGAATAGTAAGTGCAATATTAGTTGCTTTTAGTCTTTTAAGTACTATCAGTATTCCTGCTGATGCTGCAATGGCTACAGGCAAGGCTAAATATGTAGGAAATATATGGTATGGTGGCAGTGAACCTTCTAAATATGGAGACTACTGGAATCAGCTTACTCCTGAAAATGCCAGCAAATGGGGATCAGTTGAAGGCCAACAGGGTTCATACAATTTTAGCCAAGCTAAAGCAATGTATAACTATTGTAAAACAAATAAAATTCCATTCAAATTCCATACTATGATTTGGGGTTCACAGTACCCTAACTGGTTAGGAAATCTTTCAGACTCAGCTAGAAAAACAGCAATTGAGAACTGGTTTAAAGCAGTTGCACAGAACTTCCCAGCAATAGACGAAATGGATGTTGTAAATGAAGCAATGAAAGGACACGCACCTTTCCCATATAAGAATGCTATCGGTGGTGATAATGGCCTTTATGGAACTGGTTACGACTGGATAGTATGGTCATTTGAACAAGCACGTAAATACTTCCCAAATACAAAACTTTTCATTAATGACTATAACGTTTTGTGCCCAGACGGTTGGAGTTGTATTAACGAATATATTACAGTAATAAATATATTGAAGAAAAGAAATTTAATTGATGGTATTGGATGTCAATCTCACGGTCTTGAAACTCAGAATGTTGCTGATGTAAAGAAAAAGTTGGATAGACTTGCAGCTACAGGAGTAGATATATACATTTCTGAATTAGATTTAAATATTGCTGATGACAATCAACAGTTAAATAAAATGAAAGAACTTTTCCCTGTAATGTATGAACATGCAGCAGTTAAAGGTATTACATATTGGGGTTATCTACAAGGACATACATGGATTGCAAACTCTCATTTAATCCGCAGTAATGGAACAGAAAGACCAGCTCTTACTTGGTTGAAGTCATATATTCCTACTGCTCCAATTGGCAATGATGAACCAGAAGTAATAGATCCAAGAAGTGCATTTACAAAGATTGAAGCAGAAAGCTTTAATAGCCAATCTGGTGTTGAAACTGAAACTTGCGGTGATACAGATGGTGGAATGAATATTGGATTTATTCAAGATGGTGATTATGTTGTTTATAAAAAAATAGACTTCGGAAGCGGTGCAACATCTTTTGAAGCAAGAACTTCTTCTGAAACATCAGGTGGAGACATAGAATTACGTTTAGACAGCCCTACAGGAACTTTAATTGGATATTGTAATGTTGCTCCTACTGGCGGTTGGCAGACATATTCTACAAGTACTTGTAGTGTTAGTGGTGCAACTGGTGAGCATGATTTATACATGGTATTTAGAGGTGTTGACAATTATGTATTAAATGTGAACTGGTGGAAGTTTAGTAATCAGCCAATTCAAACAATTAAATATGGTGATCTTGATGGTAGTGGTGACGTTAATGCTCTTGATTTTTCACTGATGAAACAGTATTTGCTTGGAGCTATAACTACATTCCCTTCTGATAACGGGTTAAAAGCAGCAGATTTAGACGCAAGTGGCAGCATAGATGCACTTGATTTTGTACAAATGAAAGAATACCTTCTTGGGATGAGAACAAAGTTCCAAGCTGAAATGTAATATAGATTTTTAAAAGGGGTATTATAAAATTATTTTTGTAATACTCCTTTAAGTGCATATTCTGGAAATAATAAGTTGGTTGACCTATTATTAAAAAATTATAAAATGTGTTTTGATCTTTTTGTAAATCATTTTTCTGGGTTCAGAAATAAAAATAAGTACAAATAGGAGGAAATATGAAAAATATATGCAAGATATTAGGCTTATCTTTAATTTACTCTATGTTTTTCTCGCTTATATGTTATGCGGACAACCCAATTGTACAAACTAATTATACTGCAGATCCTGCACCTATGGTGTATAACGATACATGCTATCTATATACGTCACATGACGAAGACAAAATAGTAAATAACTTTTTTACTATGAATGATTGGAAATGCTATTCGTCAAAAGACATGGTGAATTGGACTGATCATGGTACACCATTGGCTTATACTGATTTCACCTGGGCGAAGGGTGATGCATGGGCAGGTCAATGTGTTCCTAGAAATGGTAAGTTTTATTACTATGTTCCGATGACTGCAAAGAGTGGTGGTACATCAATAGGAGTTGCTGTTTCAGATAGTCCTACAGGACCTTTTAAGGACGCTATTGGGAAACCATTAATCGCACCTGGTTATGGTAATATTGACCCAACAGTTTTTGTAGATGATGACGGACAGGCTTATCTATACTGGGGAAATCCTGACCTTAAGTATGTAAAGTTAAATGAAAATATGGTTTCCTATTCAGGTAGCGTTGTGACAGTTCCTCTTACAGTAGCTAGTTTCGGAGCTAGAAGCAAAACAGACAGAGCGACATCATATGAGGAAGGTCCTTGGTTTTACAAGCGCGGTAGTTTATATTATATGGTATTTGCAGGTGGTCCTATTTCTGAGCATATTGCTTATTCTACAAGTACTAGTCCTACAGGACCATGGACATATAGGGGAAAAATCATGCCTACTCAAGGCGGTAGCTTTACAAATCATGCGGGAGTAGTTGATTTTAAAGGGAATTCCTATTTCTTTTACCATAACGGCGCATTACCAGATGGAGGAGGCTTCCACCGTTCGGTGTGTGTTGAGAAATTCAGTTATAATGCCGACGGAACATTTCCTACAATAAATATGACTACAACTGGTACACCAGCAGCTAGCAATCTGAATCCATATATTAAAACAGAGGCTGAAACAATTTGCTGGGAATCAGGTGTAGAAACAGAAAAATGCAGTGAAGGTGGAATGGATGTTTGCAATATAGAAAATGGTGACTATATAAAGGTAAAGAATGTGAATTTTGGTACTTCTGGCGCCACAGCTTTTGAGGCAAGAGTAGCTTCAGCAAATAGTGGGGGAAATATTGAACTTCGCCTTGATAGCCCTACAGGAAAACTAGTGGGAACTCTCGCTGTTAAGGGTACTGGCGGCTGGCAGACTTGGGCTACCAATAATTGTACAGTAAGCGGGGCAACTGGAGTTCATGACTTATACCTGAAGTTTACAGGTGGAAGTGGATCATTATTTAATGTTAACTGGTGGAAGTTTACTACTGTATCAACTCCTGTATCAGCATTTTCAAAGATTGAAGCTGAGAGTTACAGCGACCAATCAGGGGTACAAAATGTGACCTGTGACGAAGGAACAGAGGCTGTCGGCTATACCGAAAACGGAGATTATGTTGTTTATAATAATATTGATTTTGAAGATGGTGGTGCTGCAAGCTTTAATGCTAGAGTATCAAGTGCTGCTAATGGAGGAAAAATTGAAATTAGACTTGATAGCTCAACTGGTACTTTAATAGGTACTTGCTCAGTAGCATCTACTGGAGACTGGCAGACCTTTAATGATGTATCTTGCAATGTCAGCGAGGTAAGTGGAAAGCATGACCTGTATCTGAAATTTATTGGGGAAGAGGGTTACTTAATTAATCTTAACTGGTTCAAATTCACCAAAGAGGCTATACCTACTGTACTTGTTGGAGATCTTAACGGAGATGAGAGCATTGATTCAACAGACTATGCGTTATTAAAAATGTACCTTCTTGGCGCAATTGAGAAATTCCCAGCAGAAAATGGCATTAAGGCAGCAGATTTGAATGTTGACGGTACAATAGATGCACTAGATTTTGCTACTTTTAAAAAGTATTTGCTGGGTGACGTTGTGAAATTACCTTACCAGCCTTAAGTAAGTGGTAATTATATTATGTGAAGTAACTCGTAGGAAGATGGGGACACGATAGGTTTGCTGTTAAATAATTTAACAGTTAAAAACTATAAAAAAGAGGGGGAAATAAAAAAATGAAACTAAGAACTTTAGTGAAAGAAACAGTTAAGAAAGTGATACCGGTATTATTTGGTCTCGCATTACTTACTGCAGTACCTGTATGTCAGGTTGAAGCAGCGGCACTCCCAACTACACCACCGTCAGGATATGACAAAGTTCAGAGTAATATTCCACATGGTCAAGTGAGCTATATTAGTTATCAGTCTAAGGCTACAAACAGTACGCGTAGGGCTAGAATTTACCTGCCACCAGGATATTCAACAAGCAATAAATACAGCGTAATGTATCTATTGCACGG